>JBBUIR010000001.1:0-4941 GCA_038055245.1 Patescibacteria group bacterium
GGTTCTGCATTTTTAGGAATCGATACAGTTACTGGAATAATAATTTTTTCTCCGAGCTCAAGAGTGAATTCTTTAATTTCAGGAACAATAAAATCTTTGAGAGAATATGGACTATGGTCATCGCCTAAAAGCGTTACAGGTTGTTTTGGGTCGTTGGTTCCTATGAAGTCCTCTGTGCTTAATTTAAATCTAACGGTTTTATTTATACGATTCGTGATGATAATATTTTTTACCATACTATCTCCGGGATTTAAAAATACTTCTGTTTTTCCGGGTTCCACTACGAAATCATTTTGCGCAATCATATCTGTTTTGCTTTTTTGAAAAGCCAAAGAATATTTTGGCATGATGACACTACTAAAGATAATAGATACTATAATTATATACAGAATTTTTTTCATATGATTTAGCAAAACAGTTTGCTGGTTTAAATAAAATTTTTTTTATTTACAATGTTAATGCAGTAGCGGTGATAGTAGCGGTATAAGTTCCAGAAGCTGCAAAGACTGCATTTTGTTGAGCGGCGAAACAAATTGTTGTTGTTATTCCGGCATTAGGAGTAACTGTAGCTCTGGTAGCAATTGTTTTGTCTGTTATCTTGAATCCCACATAATTTTGAGCAACAGCCGGTATTCCAGCCGCGCCACAGGATGCTGATGTTCCCCATGTGGCAGTAGCTGTGTCAGTGCCAAAGGCTGAATATCCAAATTCTTTAGCGCCACTTGCCACTGACCATACTTCAGGAGTACCAGAAACCGCTTCTGTAAAATCAGCAAATGAATTAGCGCCACTCACGAGAGCTGGAGCAGCGGAAGCTTTTACTGCCAAAGTATATCCAAGCGCTGCGTTTGTTTTGACAATCCAAGAAGAAGTTCCGATTGATTGATCTGCGGTGACGCCTAAGTTTGGAGCCATAGTAACATTTGCGCCATCTGAAATAGTGATACCTGTAGTCACATCAAGAGTGACAATGACATTATCGGTAGCTGTCGCGGCAATCACAGTTTCTACGATTGGATAAAACTGAACGATAAGAAAAAGAAAGAGTATAAAAAGACCAATCGCAACTTTTTTATTTATAATAATTTTCGTTTTCATTTCTTTAATTTAATTAAAAGTATATAGATTTTTTTCCTTAAAAAAAAGATGTAATTATACACTCTATCCACACAATCCACACCTATAATAAATTGATAAATTTTGTTAAAAAAATATTTTGCAAAATAAAGTAAAATAAACTAAGATGTTTGAGTAGCTGAATTAAGTTTGCCGTTATAGCTCAGGTAGTAGAGCGCGTTCTTGGTAAGAACGAGGTCAACAGTGCAAATCTGTTTAACGGCTCCAGCCGATGTAGCTCAGTTGGTAGAGCAATCCCTTCGTAAGGGAAAGGTCGTCAGTTCAATTCTGACCATCGGCTCATGAATGAAGATAAAAATGATGTAGAAAAAGAAATAAAGAAACTTGAAGCAAAAATGCAGAGTCCTGATTTTTGGAATGACAAAAATAAAGCGCAAGTAATTTTAAAAAAACTTGCAGAACTTAAAGATAAGTTTACTGGCGCCCAAAAATATGATAAAGGCAATGCAATTATTACTATAATTTCCGGAGCTGGCGGCGATGATTCCGAAGATTTTTCAAGAATGCTTTTGGAAATGTATATGAAATATGCTAATAAAAAAAACTGGAACATCTTTTTTATTCATCAAAACAAAAATGAGCAGAATGGTTATAGAAATGTTTCTTTTGAAATATCAGACCCCACCCTTCGCCCTCCCCTTAGTAAGGGGAGGGTTGGGGAGAGGTCGGGCCCTTATGGAATATTGAAAAATGAATCGGGGGTGCACCGCTTGGTTCGCATTTCGCCTTTTAATGCGAAAAAATTGCGACATACTTCTTTTTCTTTGGTAGAAGTATTGCCAAAATTTTCAAAATTAGAAGAAAAAAATATAAATATTCCCGAAAATGACTTAAAAATAGAATACAGCCGTTCAAGCGGACCCGGCGGACAGAATGTAAACAAAAGGGAAACAGCTGTCAGGCTTATTCATATTCCGACTAATATTTCCGTTCATGCTTCAGGCGAACGTTCACAAGAGCAAAACCGGGAACGGGCAATGTCCATACTTCAAGCAAAAATTTTTAAAAAAGCGCAGGAAGAAGAAAAAACAGTGGAAGAAATATACAATAAGAACTTTAACACAAAGATAGAATGGGGGAACCAAATTCGTTCTTATGTTTTACATCCTTACAAAATGGTTAAAGATCATCGTACAAATGCCGAAACTTCAAATATTGATGAAGTATTAGCAGGAGATCTTGATTTATTCATTGAGGCAGAGAAGAATTTATAATTTATGATATAATGAAACTGTGATTTATTTTAATAATGTTTCAAAAGTTTATGATAAAAATTCTATAGCGCTGGATAATGTGACTTTGACTATAACGACAGGGGAGTTTGTTTCTATCGTAGGGCATTCTGGTGCTGGCAAGACTACTCTCGTTAAAATGATTTTAGCAGACGATGTTCCGACTAGCGGGACAGTTTTTTTTGAATCAATTAACATACTTAAATTAAAAAATAAAGATTTAACTAAATTAAGAAGAAGGATTGGTATGGTATTTCAAGATTTTAAATTGCTTCCTAATAAAACTGCATATGAAAATATTGCTTTTACTATGGAAGCTGTCGGTAAAACTAATGAGGAAATAGAGAGCGATGTTCCTCATGTACTCGAACTTGTTGACTTAAGTAATAAGATGTTTCATTTTCCAAATCAGATGTCTGGAGGTGAACAGCAACGTCTGGCTATTGCCCGCGCCATCATAAATCAACCTGAGCTTATTATTGCGGACGAACCGACAGGGAATTTGGACGCGATTAACACATATGAAATAATTCAAATTTTAAAGAAAATAAATGATTTAGGCACGACAGTCGTTTTAACCACTCATAATCGCGGGGTCATTGATTCTGTTGGGGGTAGAGTGATAACAATGGAAAAAGGGAAAATTATCAGAGATGACAAAAATGGTAAATATATGATATGATAAAAAGTGAAAAGTCATAAAGTTATCAAGTTCATAAAGTAAAATTTTAACTTTAAAACATTATAACTTTAAGAACTTTCAACTAATTATGATGATTGAATTAAAAAGAATTATAAAGGCGGGTTTTATGAATTTTACCAGAAGCGGGATTGTTTCTTGGGCCGCTGTTCTTGTTGTCACTATTACTCTCTCTGTCATTACTACGATTATATTATTACAGGCAGTGCTTCATTCCTCTTTAGATCAGATTAAAGATAAAGTGGATGTGACTATTTATTTTAATGTTGGCGCTTTGGAAAGCAAAATAATGTCTTTAAAAGAATCTTTAGATAATTTACCGGAAGTGGAAAAGATTTCTTATATTAGCGCCACAGAAGCGTTAAAACTTTTCCGTGAGCGTCATCAGAACGATTATCCGACTATTCAAGCGCTGGACGAAATAAAAGACAATCCGCTCGGAGCGTATCTTAACGTTAAAGCTAAAGAAGTTTCTCAATATGAAAGCATTGCAAATTTTTTGAAATCGGATAATACGTTAGTTTTGGGTTCTACTTCTATAATAGATAAAGTAAATTATAATCAAAATAAAACGGTTATAGATCGATTAAATAATATAATATCCGGCGCGCAAAAATTAGGTTTTCTGGTTACAATAATTCTAGTAATTATTTCTATAATTATTACATTTAATACTATTCGGTTGACTATATTTATTTCTAAAGAAGAAATAGGCGTAATGCGCTTGGTTGGAGCGAGCAAAATAAGGGTTCGCGGACCTTTTATGGTGGAAGGGGCAATTTATGGCATTATTGCCACGATTGTGACATTGATTATTTTCTGGCCGCTGACATTTTATCTTGGACATAATATGACCAATTTTTTAGGACTCAATATTTATGATTATTATATTTCAAATTTATTTCAGATTTCCGTAATTATTTTATTATCAGGTGTTCTTTTAGGTATGATTTCCAGTTTTATCGCGATTAGAAAATATTTGAACAAATGAAATAGCAAATCAGGCACTAGGCGCTAGG
This sequence comes from Patescibacteria group bacterium, assembly GCA_038055245.1. Classification (GTDB taxonomy): domain Bacteria; phylum Patescibacteriota; class Minisyncoccia; order Phycocordibacterales; family UBA9973; genus UBA9973. Next base: position 4,089 of record JBBUIR010000001.1, read on the forward strand.
CATTAGCTAAATTAAAAAAGCTAGAGCCTAGAGCCTAGAGCCTAGAGCCTGTATGTTAAAAAAACAAACGAAGTACATTTTTGTGGTGGGGGGAGTTATTTCTGGAGTGGGAAAGGGCATTACTTCGTCTTCGCTTGGACTTATTTTAAAGAATCGCAGATTAAAGGTTACTGCCATAAAAATTGACCCTTACATCAATGTTGATGCTGGCACTATGAATCCGACTGAACACGGAGAAGTTTTTGTGCTTAAAGACGGTGATGAAACGGACCAAGATATGGGCAATTATGAAAGATTTCTTGATTTAAATTTGACTCGGATAAATTATATGACAACCGGCCGAGTCTATAAATCAGTTATAGAGAAAGAACGCAATTTAGAATATAAAGGCAAGTGCGTGGAAGTTGTTCCGCATATTCCATTTGAAGTTATTGAACGCATTAAAGAAGCGGGGAAAAGTGCCAAAGTTGATGTTGTTGTCGTTGAAATCGGGGGGACTATCGGAGAATATCAAAATATGCTTTTTCTGGAAGCTGCTAGAATGATGAAACTTTCATCTCCCAAAGATGTTGTTTTTGTTATGGTTTCTTATTTACCAACACCCCAAAAAGTGGGTGAAATGAAAACCAAACCTACCCAACATGCCGTCAGAACACTCAATGCTTCAGGTATTCAACCGGATATTTTAATAGCTAGAGCTGATGTCAGTCTGGATAAGAAAAGAAAAGAAAAAATATCTCTTTTTTGCAATATGCCGGTTGACAAAGTTATATCCGCGCCGGATGTTAATAGTATTTATGATATACCGCTTAATTTTGAAAAAGAAAAACTCTCGGACAAACTTTGTGATATT
>JBBUIR010000002.1:0-4318 GCA_038055245.1 Patescibacteria group bacterium
GCAGCAACAGAATCAACCACGATTACATCAATTTTTCCCGTTCTTACCAGACTTTCAACAATTTCGAGCGCTTGTTCGCCGGTATCCGGCTGGGAAATAAGCAAGTTATCAATATTGACTCCGAGTTTTTTTGTATAATCCGGATCCATTGCATGTTCGGCATCTATATATGCGCAAACTCCTCCAAGTTTTTGCGCTTCAGCCACTATATGCAAAGATAAAGTTGTTTTTCCGGAAGATTCAGGTCCGAAAATTTCGATAATTCTTCCACGCGGTATTCCGCCAACCCCCAAAGCCATATCAAGCCCTATTGACCCTGTTGGTATTGTATTAACATCCACTTTTGGCGAATCGCCGAATTTCATTATAGAACCTTCTCCAAATTTTGCTTGTATTGCTTTGATAGTATCATCAAGCATTGATATTCCCACTGTTTTATCTTCCTTTTTCTCTTTTTTCTTCATCATAATTAATGTATTAATTTATAATTTTTTTCATCACTATTTCCAAATTCATCTTTGGCTTTTATATTTATTATATTATAGCCTGAAAGCAAGGCAATTGTCTCGTTAAAATTTCCTTTTTGATCTACTGAAATTACACGGTCATTTAAAGTCAGGCTAACGGCATTTTCCGCATTTCCTGTTATTTTTATAATATTGTCTGTGACTTTTGTTCCGTCTATTATACTCACATCTTTTATTTTTACGCCAAAGATTAAGTCTTTAGATCTAAAAAAAGCATAAATAATTATAAAAAGCAAAAAAACAGACAAAGAAACTATTTTTAATATTTTTTTTACGTCTGTCTTCATTGCATCACATTATCTCCATTTTCATCATGCGTGATTTTTTCTAAAACTTCTCTTGGTTTAGCGCCATCGCCTGCGCTTATCACTCCGTGTTCTTCCAATTTATCCATAAGTCGCGCTGCGCGAGCATAGCCCAATTTTAATTTTCTTTGAAGATACGAAGTTGATGCTTTACCGGCTTCTATCACGCATAATCTCGCTTCTTCATACATTTCAGCATCGTCATCTTCTTCGTTATCTAGTGTGCTTTCGAAAATGCTTTTATCAGCTGATATGGAACCTGACGTTAACGAGATTTCATCGGACACTTCATCTTTATATGCGTCTGCTAAATATTTTACGACTTTTTTTACTTCTGATTCCGATATGAATGCGCTTTGCAAACGTTCTGGCTGAGCATCTCCTGAAGAATATAACATATCGCCGGCGCCCAAAAGTTTTTCTGCTCCGCCGGCATCCAATATCGTGCGTGAATCTATTTGCGAAGAAACTTTCAGAGCCACGCGAGCCGGAATATTGGCTTTTATTAAGCCAGTGATAACGTTCACTTCCGGACGTTGAGTAGAAAGTATTAAATGTATGCCAACAGCTCTGGACATTTGGGCTAAACGAACGATAGCTGATTCTAATTCTCTTGGATAAGAACTCATTATATCCGCCAGTTCATCTATTACAATAATTATGTATGGTAAACGATCGGCGTCCACTTCCGTTTTTATTCCATCACCATTTGTTTTAATTTTCTTTGGATTTTTACCAAATACATTTAAATGATAAGACTCTATATCTCGCACGGATTCTGCTTCTAATATATCATAGCGACGGTCCATTTCTCTCGCCGCCCATTTAAGGGCAAGGATTGTTTTTTTAGCTTCAGTTATAACAGGGGTAAGTAAGTGAGGAATATTATTATAAAGAGTAAGCTCTACGCGTTTTGGATCTATCAATATGAATTTCAAATCGTCTGGTCCGTTCCTATAAAGCAGGGAAGTAATCATAGAATGTATTGTCACTGATTTTCCAGAGCCAGTCGTTCCAGCTACCAAACAATGCGGCATTTTTGCGAGGTTGCCAAATACTGCTTTGCCTGAAATTTCACGACCGAGAGCCATGGTCAGAGGTTTTGAAGAGTTTTGGAATTTACTGTCTCTAAGAAGAGTAGCTAATCCTACTATTGATTTTGATTTATTTGGGATTTCAATGCCGACTAGAGACTTGCCTGGTATCGGAGCTTCTATTCTGATCGGATGCGCAGCCAGAGAGAGCGCTAAGTCATTTTGCAAACCAACAATACGAGAAAGTTTTACTCCTTCGGCTGGCTTTAATGCATAGCGTGTTACAGTCGGTCCGATTGTTATTTCGTCCATCTCCACTTCAATGCCGAAATTTGCGAGCGTGCGTTTAATAATATTTGCATTAGCTTTAATGTCGCCAGTGTTCGGTTTGCCTTGGTCTTCTTCAAGCAGTGAAAGCGGGGGAGGGATATAATTAGGCGTTAGGCCATAGGCTCTAGGCTTTAGCTTTTTGAATTCAATTTCTTCTTCATCTTCGTTTTCTGATTTTTTTATTTTTCCTTTTTTCTGTTTTGATGTATCTTCTTCAGGTTTAACTTCTTCTATTTTTTGTTGAGTTATTCCATTTTGAATAATTTTTATTTCTTCTTCTTTTTCACTAGCGCCTAATTGCCTAAAGCCTAGTGTCTTTTTTATAATATTCCAAATATTTTTCAAAAATGGAGTAAGATCCGGTCTTGCGTCAAACATCGCCAGAATTGAAATTATTAAAATTGCGCCGAGAAAAATTATACTGGCATAAACATCAAAAAGAGAAACTAACGGTGTTGATAAAATTCTTCCCAAAAATCCGCCGGAATGCTCTTGTGAAACGACATCTATCATACCAAGACCAGAAAGCAAAAACATAATTCCACTTATCGCGCGCGTCCATCCGATATCCGGAGTTTCTGATTTTATAAAAGAGATTCCAAGCAATACAAAAACAAAAGGAAGAAGAACATATCCGATACCAAGAAAATAATTAAAAATTTCATAAATAAATTTACCTGCCATTCCGGCTATGTCAAATGTTGGCATAGACATCAAAAGAAATAAAGCCAAAACAAAAAAAAGAACTGCCCAAATACCGTGCTTAGTTTCGGTTTTTAATTTATTTATTGGAGGGAAAGATTTAGAATTTTTTTGCTTATCTTTTTTAGCCATACAGCTATTTTAACATGCATCAGGCACTAGGCGCTAGGCTCTAGTTTTTTTAAATTTATTTATTTTTTTAAAAATTTCTTTTAATTTTAATAATTCTTTTTATTTACTGAATTTTTCTTGTTGTGTTTTTAGTTTTTTTAACTTAGTGCCTAGAGCCTAAGACCTAGAGCCTATCTATTGCATTTTTTCTTGTCCTATATATAATGGACAACATGTTAGGGAAGAACAAAAATCTAAGGGACACTTCTAAAGATTCTATAAAAGACACCTCTTCTTCTCCTGTTTCTCTAGCCCTTTGGCGAGACCAATCTAGGTATTATAATAAAACAAATAAGCTCATTACTGCCCTTTATATGGTAACGGACACCATAGATAAAGATGAACCGCTACGTCTAAAATTAAGGACACTGGGAGTAGAAATTTTATCGGACACATCTACTGTATCAAATATATCAAAGACAGGCTTTGACATTGAAAAAATTACTACAATTTTGTCCTTTTTAAATATTGCTTTTGATGTTGGAATGATCTCTGAAATGAACTGCAATATTATAAGGAAAGAGTTTGTAGAATTAAAACAGTCTATACAAGAGTTTACAGCGCAGAATCATCTTTGGTTTGAAGAATTTGTAAGTCGTCCATCTAAAGAAGAACTTCATTCACCTCACCCCGCCTTCGGCACCCCTCTCCATTTACAAAAAAATGGAGAGGGGACGGGGGTGAGGAATTCTAAAGGACAGGGTACTAGAATCGGTGTCCAAAAGGGAAGTACTTTAATGAAAGCTTTAAATAGAGTTAGTCATAAAGATAATAATTTTGAATTGTTAAAACAACAAAGAAGAGAATTAATAATAAAAATTATAAAAAATAGACCAGATGGAATAAGTATAAAGGACATCATACTTGGTATTCGTAACCTTGGTGAAGAGGCAGGAGAGAAGACTATCCAAAGGGAACTTATTTCTATGGTAAAGGACAATGTCCTTAAGAAAACTGGCGAGAAGCGTTGGTCTCTTTATTTTTTAAATTAGGCACTAGGCCTTAGGCTCTAGGCTTTAGCTTTTTTGAGTCTTTAATTTTTGTTATTTTAGCTAGTGCCTAGCGCCTAGTTTCCTAGGGCCTAATTAGGCTTGTATTTTAGTTAATAAAATGATATATTTTTATATGGATTTGGGTGGTATTTTGCTAAGGCCTAGTGCCTAAAGCCCAATGCCTATCCGAGTTATCCACATAAATATGTTGCCCTATGTAAGAGCTATATATTATAATGTCTGGGTGGATACAGGTG
>JBBUIR010000003.1:0-12077 GCA_038055245.1 Patescibacteria group bacterium
CCTCAATCATCGGTTTTTTAGGTATAAAAGATGTTTGAAAATTTTGCTCCATTTTGTTATATTATCTCATTTATTGCAATTTTCGCAAGGCTAAACCTAAAGCAACTGCGAATTCAGGACCTGTAGTTTCAAGAACTTTTCCTAAAAACTCCGGTGCGCCAACTTTGGAGAAAGGATGCCCTATTTCTATTTCTGCTCGGAAGTTATTAGATGCTACTTCTTTTAATCCTTTTAAAAGAGATCCGCCACCCGTAAATATAACTTTGCTGATAGTTCTATCATACTTTTTCTCATACCCTAATAATACATTATTTGTTTCCGAAAAGATATAATCAACATGAATTTTAATGATGTCAGCCAGGCTTTTTTCAATAGGATTTTCAAAAAGACCAAATTCTTTTTTCATTTCTTCAGCTTTGGGAAATGGAATATCCAAGGATTTGGAAATAGATGAAGATATGTCAGCTCCTCCGCGATTTATAGTATGGTGATTTTTAACCATACCAAATTCTACAAGAGAAAGTTTAGTGCTTGACGCGCCAAAGTCCATCAAAAGCACCAAAGAAAGTTCATGTTCAAAATTTGCCCGAATAGAAGAAAAAATTTCAATCTCAAAAAAACTAGCTTCTAAGCTGCATTGAGAAACTATGGAACGATATTTTGAAACTGCATCATTTTGGATTGCAACAACAAGCACTTCTGTGTTTTCCGGCAATATGGACGGCAAATCTGGATTATTGGCTTCTTCAAAAGAAAATTCTTTTTTAGGTAAAATAAAATAATCGAGAGAAACTTCTGTAATAGGCAATGGAATATATTTGCGAGCTTCTGTTGGAATAATTGATGATATTTCGCTTTCTTTAACCTGAGACGGAAGTGAAATGGTAAAGATTAAACTTGATTGCACAGGAATAGAAAAAGCTGAAGAAATTGTTGTTACACCAGATTGTTTTAGAACTTCTTTTAAAGCTTCTACAACTTTATCAATCGGAAGATTAGTGACACGTCCTATGTCAATATCAGCGTAGGAACCAAGCGCTATCGTGCCATAAGTTTCAAGTACTGCTTTACTCCCTCTTTTTTTTATTTCAACTACTTTGATAGCAGAAGAACCGATGTCAATACCGACAGCGCTATCACCCCCGCCACCTTTAAAAAGGTTTAAGTTTGAAAAAAAGTTTTTAATCGGATTATCCATTTTCTTGAATTATGTTTATAATTATATCATATATGAATTTTTTAGATACTATATTAAATGTGCTTTTCCCTGTGAATTGCATTTCATGTGGAAAAGAAGGTTTTGATTTGTGCATAAATTGTCTTTTAGACTCTTCCCCCGCAGAACGAGAAAGCGCTGAATGGATATTTCCCTTATTTGATTACCGTCATCCACCTATCAAAAAATCTATCTGGCTTTTAAAATACAAGAATAAAAGAAAACTTTCCGGTATCTTTGCGGAAATTATGTATGGAAAAATCATAGAAGAACTTTCAGAATTAAGTGTAATGAAAAATTTTCGTGAACCAATCTTGATTCCCATTCCTCTTTCCAAAAAAAGACATAAAGAACGCGGATACAATCAAGCGGAATTAATTTGTGAAGAATTAATAAAAATAAATAATCTACGCCATGGCGTAGATATGAAATTAGAGAAAAATATTTTAATAAAAATAAAAGAAACAGAACATCAAGTGAATATAAAAGATAGAAAAGACAGATTAAAAAATCTTTCTGATTCTTTTTCCGTAAAAAATCCGGAACTTATTAAAGGTAAAAACATAATTCTGATAGATGATGTCATTACTACCGGCGCAACATTAACTGAAGCCAAAAAAATCTTAAAACAATCCGGCGCTAAAAAAATAATCGCTTTCACTGTGGCGCATTAAAACTTTTTTTTTGCTATAATAAAAATGTGAAATATTGTAAAGACTGTGAACCAGCGCAAGAAAATCATTTGATAGCTTATTTTTCTGTAGTGATGAGTTACGTCGGCGAGCCGTTTTTTGATTTTATGGAAATACTTTTCAAAAGTACGGTTGAAGCCATATCCGGCAGATTTTCTATTCCCTTCTTGAAGTTAATGACTTTTTTAGGATTTGGATATTTTTCCAGCAGGCCTGATGAAAAAGACACTTTGCGCACAAAATGTTTTTGGGAAGAAGCAGAAAGACGTGGAATAAAAATGGTTGAATTTCATATGGGTATAATAAGAGATTCTTTCATTGCAAAGTATAAAGGAAAAACAATAACTTTTGACGGTCTGCCCCGACCTGAAGAAATGGAATCGGATTCACTTAAATGGATGGATAATAAAGGAATAATGAAAATAAAATTTTTGAAAGAAGGCTTGCCGGTGGCCGATGGTGGAGTAGCTTTTACAAAATCCAAGGCGCTTAAAATTTTTAATCGTTTAAAAAAACCAGTTATAACCAAGCCAAATTTGGGTTCGCGTTCTCGTCATACGCTGATACACATAGATACTCCGGAAAAACTTATTTACGGTTTCAAAAAAGCAAAAAAACTTTCTCCGCTGGTTGTAATAGAGGAAGAATTGCGAGGTTATCTCTTTCGGGGAACTTTAATTGGAGGAAAATTGGTCGGCGTAGTAAAACGCGACCAGCCGGAAGTTGTTGGAGACGGAATACATACGCTTCAAGAATTAATGGAAAAAGAAAATAATCGTGTCGAGCGCCAGGGCCCGATTTTTCACAAAATTATTATTGATCCAGACGCAGAAACAGAACTTAAAAGAGAAGGGATTAAAATGGAGGATATTCCAGAGAAAGGAAAAGTCATAACATTTTCTCAAAAAACCAGTCGAGGCATCGGCGGAACCACAACAGAAGTCACAGATATTATTCATAAAGATAATATTAAAATACTTGAACATGTTGGGCGTTTTTTAAAAGACCCATTAGTGGGCGTAGATTTTATAATAGAAGATATCACTAAATCTTGGCATGAAGAACAGCATTGCGGAATTATTGAGTGCAACAGTTTGCCTTTTATAGATTTGCACCATTATCCTCTTTTTGGTAAACCAAACAACGTCGCCGGAAAACTTTGGGATTTAATAATACCGGAATCTAAAATAGATTAAATTATTTTTATACTTTTACTCTTTCTATTGTAATTTCAGATTTTGGATCAAAAGCGTTTGGATCCATTTTGAGATGCGAAATATATTTTTCCTGAACGACGAAATCACTCAAGAATTTTAAAAAATCTTCTCTTTTATTCATTTCTCCTTTTTCTTCTAAATGCTCAAGCGGATGCGCTTCGGGAGTAAATTCAAAATGTCCGCAAATTTCTCCATCTTTATAAATTCGCAAATGGTATTGGTCCTCAAAATCAGTCAGTTTTCTCCAACTCAAGACTTGGTCTTGATCTATCCAAGCAATAAAGTGGTTGCCAAAGCCCCATTTATCATGAAGATGTTTTTTTAATCCATCTAATGTCTTGCCAGGAGTAAGCCATCCGATATGATATTTTTGTCTTCCTTTTTTATGCCAAATAATACCAATTTTCAGAAGAAACTTCCGTACAGGCAAAAAGAAAGCATACACAAAGTCCCAAGTTCCTTGTTTAATTTTGTCCAAAAAATTCATAGGATTACTATAACATAAATATTAAATTGACAAAATAGGTCAAAAAAATATATACTTTCATTATGGAACCAGAAATAAAATTAGAATCACACAAATTATCAACTCCAATGGCTGTGATTGTAGCTGGAATAGTAATAGCCGGAGCAATATATTTTTCTTCTATCAAACCGACAAATGTCCCAGTAAATGGGAATGGAATTCCAGTAACAACAACTTTAGCCCCAGTCGAGAAAGGAGATAAAACGCTTGGCAATCCAAATGCAAAAGTTACGCTTGTTATATACGAAGATTTTCAATGTCCTTTTTGTGGAGCGATTAATGGTTTAGAACCAAATTCATCTTTAATTCAATCCCTAAAACAAAGAGATCCAAATTGGACTCCCTTTATGCCTGAAATTATTAATAATTATGTAAAAAATGGAGATGTGCAATTTGTCTACCGCGATTGGGCTTTTTTAGGACCTGAATCTACAAGAGCAGCTGAAGCCGCAAGGTGCGCTGGGGATCAAAGTAAATTCTGGGAATATCATGATTATCTTTATGCCCACCAAAATGGAGAAAATCAAGGAAATTTTTCTGACCCTAATTTAAAATCTTTTGCTAAGAATCTTAACTTAGACACTGCCACTTTCAATCAATGTCTTGATGGAAATAAATATGCGCAAGCAGTCGCAAATTCTAGGAAAGAAGGAGCTAATGCTGGAGTAAATGGAACACCAAAAGGATTTATCTTAAGAGACGGTAAAATTGTCTCAACCATTGACGGTGCAGAATCATTTACAATAGTAAAACAAAAGATTGATACTGCTTTAAAATAAAACTATGGACTTTATATTAAATATTGATCTGCCGATATTAATTCAGACTATCGGTTATCTTGGAATTTTTTTTATTATATTCGCTGAATCTGGATTGTTTTTCGGATTTTTTTTACCAGGAGATACTTTACTATTTACTGCCGGTTTATTGGCATCTCAAGGTTATTTTAATATTGCTCTATTAATTTTACTTATTGTTTCCGGAGCTGTTCTTGGTGACCAAATTGGATATTTTTTTGGTAAAAAATTTGGCCCAAAAATTTTTAATCGTGATGAATCATTATTTTTTAAAAAAAAATATATTACTGAAGCTGAAAATTTTTACAAAAAACATGGCAAAAAAACTATCATTCTCGCGCGTTTTTTGCCTGTTATTCGCACATTTATCCCTATTTTAGCTGGTGTAGGCAAAATGCATTATAGAACTTTCGTTACATATAATATTATGGGAGGGTTGTTCTGGGGAGTAAGTATAACATTATCTGGATATTTTTTAGGTCAACAAATTCCAAATGTTGACACATATTTAATCCCAATATTGTTATTAATTGTTTTTGTTTCAATGCTTCCTACATTTCTTTCTTTTATTTATAGTAAAATAAAAGAAAGAAATGTAGGAAAATAATATTGTGATTCTATCAAATTCCATAAATTATGATATACCGTATATGAAATCAAAGGTTCCCCGTCAAATTTTCTTGGCGGATGAGGTGGGATTCGAACCCACGGTCCTTTTAAAGGGACGGCGGTTTAGTAAACCGCTACCTTAAGCCACTCGGTCACTCATCCAATTTTTTTTTAAAAATGTTCTTAATTTTATGCAGAAAGTATATCAGAAAAAATGGAAAAATGAAAAAAATGTGTTAAAGTAATTAGATTATTAAATAGTATAAAGGAGCCGTGTCAGAGCGGTCTAACGTGCATCTTTGCTAAAGATGTAGGGGCTTTAAAAACCCCTCGGGGGTTCGAATCCCCCCGGCTCCGCATGGAACTATCTAACAAACTTGAAATAAAATTTCGTTTAGATATAAATCAGAAAAAAGCTTTAAATAAATTAAATCTTTTTTCTGTTCATGATTTACTTTTTTATTTTCCTGTCAGGTATTCACACATTAGTGAAATAAAACCTATTGGTCAGTTAGTGACAGGAGAATATGCGACAGTCTATGGAAAATTTTGGAGTCCAAATATTAAACGAGGATACAAAAGTAAAATTTTAAGAGCTGAAGGAGAAGTAATAGACGAAACTGGAAAAATAAAAGCTGTTTGGTTTAATCAAGTATATATTGCAAAGATGATACATTCTGGACAATTTGTAGAACTGACAGGTAAAGTAATGGAAAGCAAAAGAGGTAAATATTTAGCCAATCCAGAATTTAAAAAAGTTAATTCAATGCCAATTGATTCGCATGATAATTTATTTAATTTTGAAAAGAAAAAACAAAGTGAAATTTTTGGTTTTCCTGTTTATGCCGAAACTCGCGGTATAACTTCCAAATGGTTTTATCACGCCATAGAAAAAATACTAAGAGAAAAAACTTTGGATAATATAGAAGATTATATTCCGAAAGATATATTAAAAAAATATAATTTGCCGACGCTTAAAACATCTTTAATTTGGATTCACAAACCAAAAAATTCGCGCGACGCAGAATCTGCGCGAAAAAGATTCGCATTTGAAGAAGTTTTCTGTATTCAGTTGGAACGTCAACACGATAAATTTGAATATAGAAAAAATAAATCATTTCAAATAAAAACAGAAGAGAAAGATAGGGAAGAATTTGTAAAAAGTTTTCCATTTTCACCAACTAATTCTCAAAAAAAATCAATCGAAACAATATCAAACGACATGGCAAAAAATTTTCCGATGTCCAGGCTTCTTGAGGGCGATGTTGGGTCTGGAAAAACTGCGGTAGCAGCCACTGCCGCATACACTGTCGTCAAACAAAGTCCGAAAGGGCAGAATTTTGGCAACTTGCAAGTAGCTTATATGGCACCTACAGAAATCTTATCAACCCAGCATTTTGAATCTTTTATACAGTATTTTAAACATTTACCAATCAATATTGGGCTTATTACTGGCTCTGGTTGCCGTAAATTCCCCTCTAAAGTGGACCCTTCCGGCTGGACTGATATATCAAGAGCACAACTGTTAAAATGGACGGCTAATGGAGAAATACCGATTCTAATAGGCACGCACGCCCTTATCCAAAAATCTGTTAAATTTAAAAATTTAGCATTTGTGGTAATAGATGAACAGCACCGATTTGGCACATCACAAAGAAGAAAACTCGTCAGAAAAGATAATATTGCCCCCCATCTACTTTCGATGACAGCTACACCAATTCCTCGCACTTTGGCACTCACAATATATGGGGATCTTGATTTATCATTACTTGATGAAATGCCGGCTGGAAGAAAACAAATAATCACAGAAATTATCACACCCAATAAGCGCGATGAAACTTATGAAGAAATAAGAGAAGAATTAAAAAATGGCAGACAACTTTATGTTATTTGTCCAAGAATAGAAGAACCCGACCCAACCAAAGAAATGGCGCTTCAAGCTAAATCTGCAGTAGCAGAATCAAAACGTTTAAAAAAAGAAGTTTTTCGAGAATATGAAATAGGCGTGCTTCATTCAAAGATGAGCAAGCAGAAAAAAGAAGAAGTGATGAAAGAATTTGTTAATGGTAAATTAAACATTTTATGCGCAACTTCTGTGGTAGAAGTTGGAGTAAATGTGGAAAATGCAACAATAATAATAATTGAGGGTGCGGAAAGATTTGGTCTTGCGCAACTCCACCAACTTCGTGGACGAGTAATCAGAAGCAATCATCAGGCATATTGTTATGTTTTTGCCGATGCTAAATCTCAAAAAACAACGGACAGATTAAAAGCATTGAAAACTGCCAAAAATGGTTTTGAATTGGCCGAACTGGACCTTACACTTCGTGGCGCAGGGGAACTCGGAGGAACAAAGCAATGGGGCATTTCCGATTTGGGAATGGAAGCGATAAAAAATATAAAAATGGTAGAAGCTGCTCGCATTGAGGCAATTCGTCTAATAGAAGAAGATCCTGAACTTTTGAAATATCCCCTACTGAAACAAAAAGTTCACGAAAAATCCGGAGAATTCCATTTCGAATAAAGACTTATCATTTTTACACACCTGTATAATATGATAAGATATAATAATGAATTTAAAACCAACAATAGGAGACCTCTTAATAGCAACTTTATTGAGTAATAGAAACATAAAAACTTTTCGTTCTATCTTAAAGAAACGAGAATTTGAAAGATTCAGAAAAGAAAGTATCTCCGTATCTCTTTCTCGTTTAAATAAAAAAGGTTATTTGAAAAAAAATGAAGACGGTTGGTCATTAACCCAAAAAGGTATCTTGCTCAGCAAAAAAACTTATTTAGTTTCTTATATTTCTTCCCCCTTCAAAGAAAACTCACCAATTAATACTATAATATCCTTTGATATTCCTGGACCACAAAGATCAACTAGAGATTGGTTAAGAAATCAAATAAAAATATTTAATTACAAGATGTTACAACAAAGTCTTTGGATTGGACCTGGGTCACTTCCATTTGTATTTTTAAAAAGACTTGAAGAATTAAAAATAAGAAAAAACGTAAAAATATTTTCTATAAAAAAGAAAGAGATTTGACCATCTATTATCAATTTTCAACACCTGTGTAAAAATGATAAGATACTAAATTATTTATTTATTTTCTTCTATTAATCCTAATTTAATAAGTCTGGAACGAATGCCACCGACTTGGCGACCAGATAGTTTCGCAATATTTTTTATTGATTCACCTTTTTTGAAATGAGAGACAACATATTTTTCCTCTTCGTTGGTCCATTTTTTGTATGCATTTTGGTGTTTGGTACGAATTTCTTCTAGACGGCCGATTGCTCCACTTGGAGGCCTGGCCTCCAAGTGGAGCACTTTTTCTTCTTTCGCTTTTTCTTCCTTCCATTCTCCTCCTAAAGCAAATACAAAATTTTTATGCATTTTTTCTATCTCCTCTGTATCAAGTGCGCCAAAATTTTTTTGTGTTTCTTCTGAAGCTCTTTGAAAAATATTATCCTGCTTTAAAATTTGTGGATGCACCTTAAGCGCATGTTCATTACATCCCAAAAGATACAAACCGTCTAATCTCCTCACTCGTGAAAGTGCCACATAGCCCTGACCATATTCAAAGACAGATGATAAATCCATCACAGCAGCATCCATACTCATCCCCTGACTTTTATGTACTGTCATCGCCCATGCAAGACGAAGCGGGATTTGAGTAATTTTTGCTTTAATTTTTCCATTTTCTTCAATTGTCCAATCCATTGGAATAATTAATATATTTCTACCATTTCTAGTTTTAATAATTGGATTTCTGGAGAAAGAATCAAAATCAACCACTGTGCCAAGTGTCCCATTTACAAAATGTTCTTTTTGGTTATTTTTGGTACACATCACTACTGCGCCTTTTTTCAAAACTAAAATTCCTGGTGACAAACATCCTTTTTTAAGCACGGTAATGAGAGGCAGTGAGCCAGTTGATTCCATATTGAATTTAAAACTTTTTCCTTCTATCTTTAAAAGCATGTCATCATTTACTCTATCCACATCCAAGTTATGTGAAAAAAGTTTCGTGATATTTTCTGGAAATTTTCCATTTTGAACATAGCGTGACTTTATTTTATTTTGATGCTCTTTTGAAAAAGTATCGTGACGAATAGCAAGCAAGAGCGCAAGAAAATCGGCATCATCCTGACGATGTTGTTCACTGATATAACACACCACTGGACACAGACGAGTCCAAGCGTTAGACTCATATGCAAAACGTCCTTGCTTCTCTTCTAATAAACTTTCTTGCTTTTGTTCTATATTTCTTTTCTCAATCGGCGGAAGCTGGAAGAAATCCCCAACCAATATCACTTGCATCCCGCCAAAGGGCTCACTGTTTTGTTTTATTTCTCGACAAACCGCATCTACCATAGAAAGCGTTTCTGCTCGAAGCATAGATATTTCGTCAATTATCAAAACTTTCGTCCGGCGTACGCGACGACTTACATATTCACCGGTCGCAATTCTATCTAAATCATATTTATTTAAGGTCTCTTTAATACCAATACCACTCCAAGAGTGTATAGTCATACCACCAATATGCGTGGCCGCAATGCCTGTGCTCGCAGTAATAGCATGATTTATTTCATGCTCGCGCAAATAAGCGACATATTTATTTATAGTGTAAGTTTTCCCCGCTCCCGGTTCACCAGTCAAAAAAACATTTGCGCCGGTTTTCATTATCCTAAGTGCTTCATCTTGAGTCATTAAATAATTATAATATAGTTTGCTTGTTTTTCAAATTTATTTAATTTTTATATTTTCTTAAATAGCCTTTTTAATCATTATCAATTTTCAACACCTGTGTAAATATGATAAGATAATTTTTTAAGAACGATTTTTTCGCTGAAGTTTCGTCTTGTCCGCCTGCTACGATTCGAACGTAGGACCCTCTAGGTATAAGCTAGATGCTCTAACCAGCTGAGCTACAGGCGGATGTTTTTA
This sequence comes from Patescibacteria group bacterium, assembly GCA_038055245.1. Taxonomy (GTDB): domain Bacteria; phylum Patescibacteriota; class Minisyncoccia; order Phycocordibacterales; family UBA9973; genus UBA9973. The sequence continues at coordinate 10,013 of JBBUIR010000003.1, forward strand.
TACTACAAAATTATTTTTATTAAGCAACTTTCCCCTCTACATCTCTTTTCTTTGGTATTATTCCATTAGCGATTATTATTTTGTTATATTCCTCTTGCTCTAAAGTTTCAACTTCTATCAGTTTATCCGCTATCGCTTTCAGCGCTTTTTTGTGTTCGTTCAAAACTTTTTCGGCTGATTTTATTCCATCATTTATAATTCTTGAAACTTCAGAATCAACTTTTGCGAAAACTGCTTCAGAATATCCTTCTTCTCTAGTTTCTCCCCAATTTAATTTGCCTCCATCATTCCCTAGTGCAATCGGGCCAATTAAATCCGACATCCCCCATCTGGTGACCATAGCGCGAGCCAAATTCGTGGCTACTTGCAAATCGCTTGATGGACCGGTAGTGATATCGCCAAAAATCATTTTTTCAGCCACATAACCGCCCAGAGACATGGCAATATCATCTATAAATTCTTTTTTAGATTGAAGCCGTCTTTCCTCCAGAGGTAATTTCAAAGTGTATCCCCCGGCATTGCCTCGAGCAATAATAGATACTTTATGAACTGGGTCGGCATAAGGAAGCACAGACGCAACGAGAGCGTGTCCTGCTTCATGATAGGCGGTAATTTCTTTTTCTCTCTTGGAAAGCAAATGGCTTTTTCTTTCAGGTCCAAGCATAACTTTTTCAATGGCGCGAATTAAATCAAATTGAAAAACTTTTTTGCGATTTTCTCGCGCCGCCAAAATTGCTCCTTCATTCATTAAAGAATATAAATCAGCGCCAGAAAATCCGGGAGTTCGCTCAGCAATTAATTTCAAATTAACATCTTCAGCCAACGGTTTTAATTGCGCATGAATATTTAAAATCTCCTCGCGATCTACGCGATCTGGCAAATCAAGAAGAACTTTTCTGTCGAATCGTCCAGGACGAATCAAAGCCGGATCGAGCACATCCGGTCTATTGGTAGCAGCCATAACAATCACCTTCTCGTTGGGCTCAAAGCCATCCATTTCCACCAGAATCTGATTTAGGGTCTGTTCACGTTCATCGTTGCCTCCTCCGAATCCGCCTCCGCGAGTTCTTCCGATTGCGTCTATTTCATCCATAAATATGATAGCCGGCGCAGCTTTTTTAGCCATTTTAAAAAGGTCACGCACACGAGATGCTCCTACTCCAACAAACATTTCCACAAATTCACTTCCAGATAAGTGAAAAAAGGGCACACCTGCTTCACCTGCAACGGCACGCGCCAATAATGTTTTTCCGGTACCCGGAGCACCGGTCAAAATTACTCCTTTTGGAATTCTGGCTCCGATATCCAAGAATTTCTTCGGATTTTTTAAAAAATCTACGATTTCTTTCAATTCTTCTTTCGCTTCTTTGCATCCGGCAACATCTTTAAAAGTTACTTTATTAGTTTTATCGTTCGGGTCGGTTATACGGGCTTTAGACTGACCGAAAGAGAAAGCTTGCATGCCTGCGCCTTTAACTTGACGTGAAAGATACCAAAAGAAAAATAAAATAAAAATAATTGGCAAAAAGAAAGGTAGTATGTTCATAAGCCAATACCCAAATCCACTTTCATTTTTTACTTCTATATTTGTCTTAGTTAAAGCTTCCGGTTTTACCCCGTAATTGAAAAGAGTCTGTGAAAGAGAAGATTCAGTTTCTTTTTTAGAAGTTTTTACTGTATCATCTTTATATGTAATTGTTAGTTTCTCTCCTTCAACTAAAATGCTTTTAACTTCTCCAGCCGAAACACTTTTAGCCAAATCAGAAATAGAAATTTCTAATATATTTTTGGGAGTGCCGGATATCAGTAAATAAAGAGCTGTAATAGTCATGAAAATCAAAATAGCTCCAAGCATATTGCCCGAAAATTTAGGGTTTTGTTTCCCTTTTTTACCTTTATTTTTTAGGTCTTTTTGATTCAAAAAATTAAAATCCATGATTCATCATCATAGCACAAAAAATGGAAAAATTAAAATTAAATAAATGTGTTAATATTAAATCATGGCTCATTATGCGGAAAACAGAAAAGCAAGATTTAATTATGAAATTTTAGAAAAATACGAAGC
>JBBUIR010000004.1:0-2890 GCA_038055245.1 Patescibacteria group bacterium
AAAATATGAGCAAAGACAGCACAGGGGAACCCTGTGTAATTACACAGGGTTCCCCTGTGCTGAAGTTTAGTTTCTAGCGCATTTAGAAATTTTATAGCCCTTGATCTAGTAGAATCTATTAAAATAATTTCTTCATCTTCTTCCGCCTCAACTAATAGTTCTTTAATGAAATCAATCCTGTTATTGGGAGGCATTACAATAAATTTTTCTGCCGCTTTTAATTCGTTTTTTAATCCTGTTTTTGTTTTAATCAAATAAAACCTAGAAATAAGAGTTTTTAAAAGAGTGTTAACATCAGGTATTATAATAAAAAAATGTGTGTTCTCTATTGGCTCTTCAAATATTTTTAGTAAAGTATTTTGCGCCTCTAACAAAAAATTATTAGCAGAAATTAAAAATATCTTTTTTCCAGTCGAAAAACTTTTTTCATGTTCTACAGATTTTAAATTGCGAGCATCTTCAATCTTGAAAGAATCTACGGATATATGATAAAAATCCGGATTACCGGAAGTTTCTATCTTTAAATTTTTCATAAATTTAAAGATCTCCGGTACTATTTCTTCTTGCGCGCCTTCTATTAAATATGCGTGATGTAAATTATTCCTATCAAAATTATTTAAAATTTCCATTATTTTTTACTCAAGATTGTTTTTTTATAGACATCCAAATGTTCAAGAGCAATACCTGTGCCTTTCACTACGCAAAAAATAGCATCTTCGGCTAAAGTTGCTTTTACTCCTGTTTTTCTATAAACCAAATCTGGAAAATTACGCAATTGTGATGAACCGCCAGTCATAATAATTCCATAATCCATAATATCAGAAGCAAGTTCCGGAGGAGTTTCTTGTAACACATCTTTAATCGCTTTTATTATTTGTTTTAATTCTCCGTCTATAGCTTTCACTATTTCATTAGTTCCAACTTGAGCGGATCGAGGCAAACCTTGAATAAAGTCTCGTCCTTTAATCGTAACTCTAAGTTCTTCTTCCAAAGGAACAGCCGCGCCAATTTTTATTTTTACTTCTTCTGCTGTTCTATCTCCTATCGCTAAATTAAAAGTTTTTTTTATGTAATCGGCAATAGCTTGATCAATTTTATTCCCGGCACATTTTACTGATGTAGAAGCAACTATACCACCGAGAGATATAACAGCCACGTCCGTCGTACCGCCACCAATGTCAACAACCATATATCCTTTTGATTCATAAATTGGAATACCCGCGCCAATTGCAGCTAATATGGGTTCTTTCACCACATAAGCATTTTTAGCGCCTGCGCGTATCGCTGCTTCCACTACCGCTCTGCGTTCCGTAGAAGTAACGCCTGCCGGCACGGAAACCATAACGTCCGGTTTAAAAAGATTAAATCGTCCCAAAGCCTTATTAATAAAATAACGAAGCATAGCTTCCGTCACACGATAATCCGCAATAACTCCGTCCTTCATAGGACAATAAGTAATAATGGAATCCGGTGTTTTTCCAATCATGTCTTTAGCCTCAAAACCAATAGCCAAAATCTTATTATCTTGCTCCGAAACCGCTACCACAGAAGGCTCATTTAAAACTACACCTTTACCAGGTAAAAATACTAAAGTGTTAGCTGTTCCTAAATCTATACCTAATTTTCTTGAAAAAATCCCCATAAATTAAATATATCACAACTTATGTTAGAATAGAAACATGAAAATTGTGACAGTAATACCATTAGAAAAAGGAGCTTTTAAAACAGATCTGACTTATTTCACTGCCAAAGATATAAAAAACGGAAGTATTGTGAGCGTTCCTATACGTAATAAAAAAATTTTAGGTTTAGTCATATCCTGCCAAGATGTAATGAATGCGAAAACAGGCATAAAGGATATGTCTTTCAAACTAAAGAAAATAATTGAAGTAAAAAAACATTCTATTTTTAGAAATGAATTTATAGAATCCGCGCTTGAATTAAGTTCTTATTCTGTTTCAAAAAAAAATAGCGGGGTTATATCTTTTATACCTTCTTTATTTCGGGAAAAATATGATGAAATAGAAAAATTTTCTCCTAAAGATTTTCTAAAGGACGGTCCTTGGATAGACTCTTTTAAGGACCGTTCTTATATAAAAACTGAAAAATTGCTTCTACAAGCGCAATTAGAGGACCGTATTTCTTTTTATAAAACTTTAATTCGTGGATATTTTGCTTTAAAAAAATCTGTTTTTATAGTATTACCAACGGGATATGACATAGAAATATTTTATCAAGCACTTTCCAAAGGTATTGAAAATTTTGCTTTTTCGATGCATGGAGGATTAAGACCTAAAAAAATTATAGAAAAATATGAACAAATAATAAATTCACCGCATGGAGTATTAATATTGGGAACTGCGCAATTTTTATCCATTCCCCGCGCAGATTTAGGAGTTATAATAGTGGAGCACGAAAATTCAAGTGTTTATAAAATGTTTTCAAGACCTCATTTTGATTTAAGAATTTTTGCGGAACTTTATGCTTCAAAAATCAATGCAAAATTTATATTAAGTGATACATTGTTACGTTATGAAACTATAGCCAGAAAAGAAACAGATAGTTTAAGTGAAGTATATCCTTTATCTTTCCGAACTAATTTTAATGGATTAATTATAAGTATAATTAATCCAAATGAAGAAGAAAAAAACTTAGAGGCCTTGCCTCCACTTGGAGGCAAGGCCTCTAAGTTTAAGATATTTTCTGAGAAAAGCATTAAAGAAATACAAAATACTTTAAAAAATAAAAAAAGAGTATTTATTTTTTCACTAAGAAAAGGTTTGGCTACATATACTGTATGCAGAGATTGCAATGAAACAATAAATTGTGAAAAATGTTTGGCTCCCGTAGTGCTTTATCTCTCCCGTGACGGTAAAAAAAGAATGTTTAT
>JBBUIR010000005.1:0-13964 GCA_038055245.1 Patescibacteria group bacterium
AAAATAGAGTTATCAACATTTTAAATTAATAGGTGTATTGTTAAATATTATTAGTTTATAGTATAATGGAAGTATCAATAAAGTCGTTGAACCTTTTATTTCAGCCAGTGGGCTGATCCGTCTATTGGCGGAAGTAATTATTAGTTAAATATAAAAAAAATATGTTATCAAATATTTTAGATAGAATTTCTTTTTGGTCGCTTTTTGTAGTGATTGTACTATTGCCAATTTTCTTTTTACCTTTTACTCAAATTCCAGTCGAAACTTCTAAAGGATTGCTTTTGGTAATGGGTCTGGTTATTTCAATTATTTTTTGGATAGCAGCTCGTTTTTCAGATGGTAAAATTACTGTACCAAAATCCTGGCTTTTGCTTTCTGCTTTTGGTGTTCTATTAGTAGTTCTTGTTTCTGCTTTATTTTCTCCAAATTTGAAAGTATCTCTTTTTGGCACAATGCTTGATGTTGGTAGTTTTTATTTCATGTTTGGAGCCTTTCTTTTAATGCTGGTTTCTTCTATTGTCTTAAAAGATATAAAAAATGCGAAAGCAGTTTTTTTAGGGATAATTATATCTTCCTTCGTTTTATTTATATTTCAAGGTTTGCGTTTGTTTATACCTGATTTATTATCACTGGGAGTTTTGGGTGGAAAGACGGATAATGTCTTAGGATCTTGGAACGCTTTTGGACTTTTTACCGGATTTTCCACTATCATGTCTCTTTTTGTAATTGAATTTTTTTCAATTCCCAAAGTAACTAAATGGTTATTAGGAATTTTGATTTTATTTTCGCTTATATTATCTGCAGCAGTTAACTTTTCATTGATTTGGGAACTTCTTGGAGTTTTTGCTCTGATTATTTTTGTTTATAAAATTTCATATTCTTTTGGTGAAAAAGAAGAGGAAGGAAGTGAGAAAAAACATTTTCCAGCCTTTTCCTTTGCTGTAGTTATGATTTCGCTTCTATTCTTTATGTCGAGTCAATTTATTGGAGGACTTTTACCGAATAGTTTGGGTTTATCAAATATTGAAATCAGGCCTTCTTTTGGAGTTACGATGTCGGTGACAGGAGATACTCTCATGAAAAATCCAGTTTTGGGTGTAGGTCCGAATAAATTTGGAGAAGTATGGGCAAAGTATAAACCTCAGATTATTAATACTACTCAATTCTGGGATACTTCTTTCAACTATAGTTCAGGTTTATTGCCAACTTTTGCTTCTACCACTGGAATTTTAGGTATTCTGTCTTGGCTTGTATTTTTTGTTTTGTTTATAATCGCTGGCGTAAAATCTCTTTTTTCCAGTATTAAGGACAATACAAATTGGGGAGTGGTAGTATTTTTTGTAGCTTCTCTTTATTTATTTGTTTCATCTTTCTTCTACTCTACTGGCAGTGTTATATTTTTGTTAGCTTTTGCTTTTGCCGGAGTGTTTATAGGATTGTCTTCTGCCCATTCGGGGGGTAAAGAGATTTCAATGTCGTTCTTAAATAATCCCAGAAAAAGTTTCTTCTCTATACTTCTTCTTGTATTATTAATGATTATTTCTGCAGCTGTTGGATTTAAATATATAGAACGACTGGCTTCTGTTTCATATTTTGGAAAGACGCTTTCTGCCACGACTATCCCGGTTGCCGAAGATTCCATTATAAAAGCCACTTCATTGTATCAGAATGATTTGTATTTACGCGCTTATGTGCAAGTTTATCTCACAAAAATTAATTCTATAGTTTCCAAAGGATCTTCTTCCTTGTCTGAAACAGATAAAGCTGATTTGCAAACAAGTTTTGATCAAGCGGTAAATGGCGCGCAATTAGCAATAGCATATGATAATACAAATTACTTGAATTTTAATTCATTAGGAGTTGTATACAATACAGTTGGATTACTCGGTGTAAAAGACGCTTATAGTAAAGCGATTGAAGCATATAAAACAGCGTCGGTTCTTAATCCGTTAAACCCAGGAATTAAACTTGCCACAGCGCGTGTGTTTTTTACTGATAAAAACATAGTTGAAGCAAGAAATTATGCAAAAGAAGCTCTTACTTTAAAACCTGATTATATAGAAGCTTTAGTTACTCTTTCTCAGATAGAGAAGAGTGATGGCAATAACACTGTTGCTATTTCTTATGCAGAGAATGCGCTTTCTTTTGCCCCTGATAATAAAGATTTAATACAATATGTTAGCTCTTTGAAAAATGGAGGTTCTGCTCCTGCCCCTACTATTACTCCTCTTACCCCTACTCCTTCTGCTAAAAATAATACTAAAACAAAGCGATAATAATTAAGTAAATAAAGATGCAGAAGATCTTGAGAATTTTCAGCAAAGAATACGGAAATATAAACCAAGCCGCGCTCCTTTTGGGTTGTTTTACTCTGCTCTCTCAAATTCTGGCTCTTTTTCGTGATCGAAATATTGCCCATTTTATCGGTCCATCACCGCAGCTTGATGCTTATTATGCCGCTTTTCGTGTGCCAGATCTTATTTTTATCTCCATTGCATCTCTTGCTTCCATTACTGTGCTTATTCCTTTCATTGTAGAAAAAATGAACGGAGAAAAAGTTACGGACGAAGCGCGTAAATTACTAAATAATGTTTTTACTGTTTTTTTTATAGTTATGATAATTGTCTCTATTATAGCTTTTTTTGTTATGCCTTATTTAATATCTTTTATTGCGCCGGGTTTTACGCCAATAATACAAACTAAAGTAATTTTATTTTCCCGAATAATGTTGCTTTCTCCGATTTTGATGGGTCTTTCAAATCTTTTTGGCACGATTACTCAACTTTTTCGTAAATTTTTTATCTATTCTTTAAGCCCTATTTTCTATAATTTCGGTATTATAATTGGTGTCGTCGTATTGTATCCAGTTTTTGGAATTAATGGTTTAGTATTAGGCGTTGTATTAGGAGCATTTATGCATTTTTTAATTCAAGTGTTTGCTTCCTTTGGGTGCGGATTTACGCCTAAATTTTCTTTCGCTATTAATTTTAAAGAAATTAAACAGATAGCGCTCACTTCGCTTCCAAGAACTTTGGGTCTTTCTTTTAATAATATTGCCCTTATTTCAATCATTGCATTTGCTTCATATTTATCCAGTGGTTCAATTTCAATTTTTAATTTTTCATTCAATCTTCAATCTGTCCCGCTTAATATTATCGGAGTATCTTATGCAGTGGCTGCTTTTCCGACTTTAGTAAAATCTTTTTCTGGTGAAAAAAAAGATGAATTTAAAAATCATTTAAAATCCACTGCCAGACAGATAGTATTTTGGTCGCTTCCAATAATATTTCTTTTTATTGTTCTTCGCGCCCAGATTGTGCGTGTAATACTTGGTTCTGGATCTTTTTCTTGGGAAAACACTCGTCTGGTGGCGGCATCTCTCGCAATTTTTTCTGTTTCAGTTCTTGCGCAGGGTATGGTCGCTCTTTTGTCTCGCGCTTATTATGCAACAGGTAACACCAAGCGTCCGTTAACAGTTAATTTACTTTGTTCTATCTTAATTATAATTTTATCTTATATGTTTCTTCATATTTTTGAAAACATACCAATCTTTCGTTATTTTATAGAGTCCCTGTTAAAAGTTACAGATATTCCAGGTACGGAAGTGCTTATGTTGCCGCTGGCATATTCTATTGGCACTATTTTTAATTTTATTTTACATTGGTATTTTATTAGAAGAGATTTTATGGAGCATGAATCTTTTATTACTAAAACTTTTTTTCAAAGTTTAGGCGCTTCATTTTTTCTTGGGGTTGTCGCTTATTTAAGTTTGAATATTCTTTCACCGATTTTTGGCACGACCACTGGTTGGGGAGTTTTCTTACAAGGATTTATTTCTGGAATTTTAGGTATTTTTACAGCTGTCTTAATTTTATATCTTTTGAAAAATGAAGAATTGAAAGATTTAATAGAGACTCTCAAAACCAAATTTTGGCGCACAAAAGTTCTTATTGCTCCACAGGAGGAACTTTAAAATTACTAGGCAAGACCTAGCAATTGCCTAACAACTTGGTTTAATAATTTTTTAGGTTTATCAATTATAGTATATTATATGGACCCAAAAAATATCTGGAGGTTATTTATCCACAGTTTTAAAGTTGTTGCATTTTAGGCCTTATTATTATATAATGACATTGTCTTAATAAGAAGGTTATGGTTAAACTAAGAGTCATTTATGTTCAAAGAGAGTTGGTAAAACGTGGACTTGTTATATTTTCAGTAAATGATTTTGCAAGGATTTTCAAAGTCAAAAAGAAAACAGCAAGGGCTTTTTTAGGTTATAATTTTAAAAAAAAGGTTTTTTTAAGAATCAAACGAGGGGTATATATTTACTCTACTAATCCTCCTACTAAATTTGAAATAGCAAATTATTTATGGAAACCATCATATATTACATTTGAGACAGCTCTATCTTCTTATGGAATTATTCCAGAAACTGTATATACTATCACTTCAGCAACTACTCTATCATCTAAAGAATTTAATTTTGAAAACCAAATATATAAATATTATCAAATTAAAAAAAATCTTTTTTTTGGCTACAAACCAATAAAAATCAGAGATAAAATAGTGTTAATGGCCGACAAAGAAAAAGCGCTTTTGGATTATCTGTATTTAGTATCACTAAAAAAGCAACTTATTAATGAAAGATTAGATTTAAAAAAAATAGATAAGAAAAAATTAGGAAAGTATCTTAATTATTTTATAAAAAGCATAAGAAAAAGTAAGCCGCTTATCACTTTAATAAAGAATTTAAATATATGATTACACGACAGTTTATAACAGAACTAAGTACTAAAAATCAGACTTCTGAGCAAAATATTGCTCGAGAATATTGTCAACATTTGTTTTTATCTTATTTGTATAAAAGAAATGGGACTGAAAAAATGCTTTTTAAAGGTGGAACTGCCTTAAGAATAATTTTTAAAAGCCCCAGATTTTCTGAAGACCTGGATTTTTCCGCATACAATATTTCTATCCCTGAAATTAATCAATTGGTTGATGAAATTCTAAAAGACATAAATAAAGAAGGGATACAAACAGAGAAAAAAGTTAATCCAGGAACTGATGGAGAAACAAGTGGTGGTTATTTTACTGTAGTTAATTTGAAGTTAATGGAATTTGATTCTGAAATAAAGGTTCAAGTTTCTTTACGCCCTAGAGAACAGATAATTAATAATATTGCATTAATTGAAAATGATTTTATTCCGCCCTATACCATTGTTTATTTAGAGGAAAGATTACTTGTTGGAGAAAAAGTACAGGCTCTTTTAGAAAGAGCTAAACCTAGAGATTTTTTTGATCTGTATTTTATGCTTCGTCATAGAGAACTTGTAAAATTTATACCGAAAGATATTGAAAATTTGAAAGTAAAATTATTAAATGTGCTTCAAAATGGATGGGAAAAGGAATTAAAACTTTTTTTACCTGTTAGTTATCAAACTCTCATAAAAGATTTTCAAGAAAGGTTAAAAAAAGAGATTGATTTACATATAGCAGAAAATTAATTTGATAGACTAGACAATATATTAAATCCTATCTGTAAAACAAATCAACTTTCAAAACCAAATTCTGGCGTACGAAAGTTATCATTTCTCCTCAAGAAGAACTTTAAAATGGTTTTTTTACGAAATTCTGTTATATTTGAAGGATGGATTTAAAACATATCAGGAATTTTTCTATAATTGCGCATATTGATCACGGCAAGAGCACTTTAGCGGATAGGATGCTTGAGATTACGCACACTATTCCTGAACGTAAAATGCGGGACCAAGTTCTTGATTCTATGGAACTTGAGCGTGAACGAGGAATTACTATCAAAATGCAGCCTGTTAGGATGGAATATACTCCCCAAAGTCGGACTTTAAACCCAAATTCCAAAAGTCCGACTTTTGTTCTGAATCTTATTGACACCCCGGGGCACATAGATTTTTCTTATGAAGTTTCTCGGGCTCTAAAGGCCGTAGAAGGCTCTATTTTGCTAGTTGATGCAACACAGGGTGTACAAGCGCAAACGCTTACTACGCTTAATATGGCTCACGAGGGAGGCCTTAAAATCATTCCAGTGCTCTCTAAAATTGATTCACCCTTAGCGCGGGTGGAAGAAGTAAAAAAGGAAGTTATAGATCTTTTAAATTGCGATTCTGATGAAGTACTTTTGGTTTCTGGACGCACAGGCGAGGGAGTAGAAAATCTTTTAAATGAAATTATAAAACGTGTTTTGCCACCTAAAGAAACTTATCCAGAAAATGATAATGTTTTACGCGCGCTTGTTTTTGATTTTAAATATTCAAACCATAAAGGAGTTATAGTTTTTATTAGATTATTGGATGGTAAAGTTAAAAAAGGTGAAAACTTGATTTTTTCAATATCAGGCGAGAAATTTAGTTCTCTTGAAGTTGGCACTTTTTCACCGGAAGAAACTCCGCGTGATTTTCTTTCCGCAGGGGATACGGGTTATATTGTCACAGGCATTAAAAGACCGGGTATTGCTTCTGTCGGAGACACTATTACAAAAGAAAAAAATCCATTGCCTGCGTTGCCGGGCTATATGCAACCAATGCCTGTCGTTTGGGCTTCTGTTTTTCCGGAAAATGCGGATGATTTTTTAGAGCTTAAATTAGCATTGGGTAAATTAAAACTTTCTGATTCTTCTTTTTCTTACGAAGAAGAATCTTCGGGGTCTCTTGGCCGCGGTTTTCGCTGTGGTTTTCTAGGAATGCTGCATTTGGAAATTATTACCGAAAGATTAAGACGGGAATTTAATTTAAAATTAGTTATAACCACGCCTTCTATTACTTATGAAGTACTGACAAAAAACGGAAAGAAAGAAAAAATTTACTCCCCATATTTTTTTCCAGATGATGGAAATATTCAAACAGTGTTTGAACCATGGGTAAAACTGAAAATAATTACTCCAGCAAAATATTTAGGTAATATTATGCAACTACTTTTTGATCATGAAGCAGAAATAGGTGAAACAGATAATTTTGGAAACAATCGCTCATCCATATCTGTCAAAATGCCGCTTCGCGAGCTTATGCGTAATTTTTTTGATGAATTAAAGAGTGTTTCGTCCGGTTATGGATCAATTTCTTATGAAATAGATAATATGCGTGAAGCGAATGTTACTCGGCTTGATATTTTGGTGGCTGATGAAGTTGTGCCGGCTTTTTCCAAAGTTATCGCTAAAAAAAGAGTGGAAGAAGAAGCAGAAAAAGCAGTTCTTAAATTAGAAACTATATTACCTAGGCAAATGTTCACTTTAAAAATTCAAGGCAAGGCGTTAGGGCGTATTATTTCTTCTCGTACTCTTTCTGGCATGAAGAAAGACGTCACTCAACATATGTATGGAGGCGATATTACTCGTAAAATGAAACTTCGCGAAAAACAGAAAAAAGGCAAAAAGAAAATGAAAGAACGCGGAAGAGTAAACATTCCACAAGATGTGTTTTTAAAGATGATGCGGTCTAGTGACTAGTCATAAAGTAGAAAGTTTATAAAGTATAAAGCGAACACAAAGTATATTTTCTTTTAACTTTTTACTTTATAACTTTTTACTTGAGCTGAAAAATCGGGGAGTAGAGCAAAATCATACTGGCTATAATCAATATAACAAGCACTGACCAAATCATCTGAATTTTCTTTTGGTGTTTTTTATTAAAAAACATGTAATAATATTATCATATTTATGAGAAATTTTCAAAAAAGCGGAAAATTAAGACACATGATGCAATCAAAATTTTTTTTGATATTTCTAGGTATTGTGACCCTTTTTTTCTTTTTCAGTATGTTTAGTTTTGTAAATAAGATGGAAGAAACCAGTAAAAATAAAAAAATAATAGAAGATAGAATCACAGAATTAGAAAAATCAAAAGAGAGACTTAATTCCGATATTATTAAATTGAAAACAGAAAAAGGGGTGGAAGAAAATATCAGGGATAAATTCGGCTTGGCAAAAGAAGGCGAGAATATGATTCTGGTTATAGATGATAAAAACCAAGCAGAAACACAAAAAGAAGCTGATTCTGGAAGTTTTTTTGATTTTTTAAAGAATCTATTTAATAAATAATGTGATATAATAGAAGGATGAAAATAGTAATTTTTGAGGTGCCAAAGTTGAAACAATCCATTTTTTTACAGTCTTTTAGTAATGCAGATATTTCTTTTTATGAAGAAAAATTAAATGAAAATAATGTTAATCTTGCCAAAGATGCTGATATTGTGTCAGTCTTTGTGGATTCTGATTTGAATAAAAATGTTATTAATAAAATTCCAAATTTAAAATTTATAGCTACGCAGTCTACTGGATTCAATCATATTGATTGCGAGTACGCTAAAACTAAAGGAATACAAGTCTCAAATGTTCCGGCTTATGGTTCTCACACTGTAGCTGAATTTACCTTCGGATTAATTTTGAATCTTTCCAGAAATATTTCTAACGCAAACAATTATTTGAGGGAAACTCTTGATTATAAGTATTTGCCTTGGATGGAGGGTTTTAATTTAGAAGGCAAAACTCTTGGCGTTATCGGTACGGGTAAAATCGGTAAAAATGTCATTAGAATAGCAAAAGGTTTCGAAATGAATGTCTTGGCTTATGATTTGTATCCTGATTTAAATTTTGCTAAGGAAAATAATTTTACATATAAAAGTTTTGCCGAAGTTATCACACAAGCGGATATTTTGACTTTGCACGCTCCTTATACTAAAGAAAATTATCATATGATAAATAAGGAAAACATTGCTATGATGAAAAAAGGAGTTTATTTAATAAATACGGCTCGCGGAGAACTTATTGATACTGAGGCGCTTATTTGGGGGCTTAAAGAAAAAATTATTTTTGGCGCCGGATTGGATGTGCTGGAAGGTGAAAAAAATATTATTGCTTTAAATCAAGAGCTCATAAAAATGCCAAATGTGATGGTTTCTCCACACATGGCTTTCTACGCGCGCGAAGCTGTCGCTTCAATCATGGAAACAATTATTGGAAACATAAAAAGTTTTATTGCCGGTAAACCGGAAAATATTGTAAACAAATAAATATGAGAAATTGGATAAAAAATTTTGATGAACTTGCGACGACTCCAAATCGAAAAATAGTGTTGAAAATAATAGAAGCTGGGCTCAATGCTATTAGTACAGAGAAAGTTGTTGAATCTTCTGTGTTAGTTATAGGGAATATTTTATTTATAAAAGAGAAGCCGTTTAATCTAACAAAGTATAGAAAAATAAAAATTGTTGGTTTTGGTAAATCTTCCTGTGATGCGGCTCTGGCCTTGGAAAAAATTTTAGGACCTAGAATTAAAGAAGGAATTGTTATCGGCTTATATAAAGTAGATTCCAAATATGTTGAAACTTTTGCCGGTACTCATCCAAGACCATCCGAAGCAAACATAGAGGCTGGAAAAAAAATATATGAAATGTTAAATGATTCCAGTGAAGACGATCTAATTATTGCTTTAGTTTCCGGAGGTGGCTCTGCCTTGCTTTGTTATGGAGAAGACGAATGTAAAGCAGGCGCCGAGCTTTATGATGGCTTTTTAAAATCTGGTAAAACAATATCTGAGGTCAATACTGTTCGAAAACATTTATCTATTTTAAAGGGAGGAGGTTTAGCTAAATTGGCATACCCAGCAACAATTATTGGACTTATTTTTTCAGATATTCCAGGAGATATTTTTGAAAATGTAGCTTCTGGTCCGACCTACAAAGATAAAACTACCATAGCCGACGCGCAAAAAATTATTAAGGAAAATGACTTAGGGAATTTTGATTTAATTGAAACGCCAAAAGAGGATAAATATTTTGACAATGTTTATAATTTCGTTCTCGTTTCCAATAAAACCGCGGTAGAAGCAATGACCAAAAAAGCGCAAGAATTTAAATTAGGAATTAGTGTAGTATCAACTGATTTATATGACGAAACCAACAAAGCGCTTGAAAAAATATTTTCAGTAGAAAAAGATAATTCTGTTGTTTTAGCTGCCGGTGAACCAAGTATTATAGTTAAAAAAGAAGCGGGAACAGGAGGGAGAAATCTTCATATGGGGTTAGAAACAATTAAAATGAAACTCATTGATAACAATTCTGTTTTTATATCATTTGCGTCTGACGGTATGGATAATAGCGATGCGGCTGGGGCAGTAGTAGATAAAAATACAATAAAAAAGTCTGAAAAATTAGGCTTAGATGCCGGTGATTATTTAAATCGTTTTGATTCCTATACATTTTTTCGAAAAACAGGCGATATGATTATGACAGGTCCTACCGGCGCAAATGTTTCGGATTTAATGATTCTTTTAACCAAAAATGGAAAATAAAATTACTAAAATCACAGCTGAAGAAATTAAAGATTCAAGAGGCAATCCTACTATAAAAGCTACTGTATGGGTTGGAGATAATTTTGATAGTTTT
This sequence comes from Patescibacteria group bacterium, assembly GCA_038055245.1. Taxonomy (GTDB): domain Bacteria; phylum Patescibacteriota; class Minisyncoccia; order Phycocordibacterales; family UBA9973; genus UBA9973. Next base: position 10,417 of record JBBUIR010000005.1, read on the forward strand.
TCTGTGCCGTCAGGTGCTTCTACGGGAGTTCATGAGGCACATGAATTGCGTGATGAAGACGGTAAAGGTGTTAGAAAAGCTATAGATAAAGTAAATAAAATAATTTCTCCTAGACTGATTGGTCAAAATGTTTTAAATCAGAAAGAAATAGACAGAATTATGATTAAATTGGACGGAACTTCAAATAAAGATAATTTGGGCGGGAATTCAATTATTGGCGTCAGTATAGCTTGCGCCAAAGTAGCGGCAAAAATATCTGGGGTTGAAACTTTTGAATATTTGCGAACGCTTGCAGAAATAAAACCATCCAGACGAACTCCCTATCTTTTTATGAATTTAATCGAAGGTGGAAAACATACAAGAAACAATATTGCATTCCAGGAGTACATTATTGTACCTGATACGGAAAATGTTCAAGAGGCAGTTGACATTGGAATAAGGATACAAAATACCTTGAAAGAAATAATAATTAAAGAATTAAACGAAAAATCTGTTGTTTTGGGATATGAAGGAGGTTTTGCGCCTGAAATAAGCGATATAAAAAAACCTCTAGAATTTTTAACAAAGGCAATAGAAGAAGAGAATAATTTAGAAGGAAAAGTAAAGATTTCCCTTGATGTCGCTGCCTCTTCTTTTTATAAAAATGGTTTATATAAAACTGATGGCAAAAGTATTTCAAAAGAAGAGTTGATGGATGTTTATAATTCTTTGATTATTGAATTTAATTTATTTTCAATTGAAGACCCTTTTGATGAAGAGGATTCTGATAGTTTTAAAAAATTAGGAGAAGGCAATATAGATCTTTGGGTAGTTGGAGATGATTTAACTGTTACAAACGTCTTGCTTCTCAAAAAAGCGATAGAAAAGGGAAGCATAAATGCGATGATTATCAAACCCAACCAAATTGGCACGCTTTCCGAGACGCTTGAAACTATGAAATTGGCGAGAGAAAATGACATTGAACTTATAGTTAGTCATAGAGGAGGGGAAACTGATGATGATTTTATCGCCGATCTGGCCTATGCTTTCGGATGTTTTGGTCTTAAGTCCGGTTCTCCATTAAAACCTGAAAGAAAAATAAAATATGATAGATTAATTAAAATTTCAGAAGAATAATTTTTATGGAAATAAATCAAGAATCTTTCATAAAAATTAAAGAAAAGGCTGAAAAACTATATTCAACTAAAAAGGAAATTTATTGTCCATATTTTAAAAAAAGAATTATTTTAAATTCAGATGGTTTTCATCATTTACAATTTTCAAGTCGTAGAGAAAGAAATAAAAATGAACAGTTTTTAAAGTTTCGTCTTATACCACCTGCATTAGAAATAATAGAAAGGTCTGGAACCATTCAAGAATATAGAAAAATTTTAATGCCTATTGGTAAGAAATCAAAACAAGATGGATTTGTAAAAATGAAAGAAGTTGAATTTTGGGGACTTGTTGCGATAATAGGCGAAAGATCAAAAAAGGTAAAAACTATACTGCGAAGAATTGGAGATGGAAATATCACTTTTTGGAGTGTAATGCCTTATTCAAAAATAAAAAATGGAGAACAAAAAATATTTACAGAAGGGATTGAAGAAGATTAAAATAAAAAACGCCTCAAATGAGGTGTTCTTTATTATGCCTGGCTTCAGCTTAGGAATACCTTAGCTGAACGGGGCTTACGCCCACAGGCACATACATAATATAGCATAAAAACAAAGTAAATACAATACAAATAATATTGTGGATATCTCAGAAGTTAAAATGAGTTAAAATAATTAACTTTTATGAATTTTTAATGTAATATTAAGGGTATGAAAATAATGGTTTTCTTGCAAGGCACAATAATAATGCATAAAAACGCTCAAGGGAAAGCTCGGGCAGAAATCATTCAGCAAGTAAAAGATCAAGAATTATCAGTTAGAGATTTTGAAGATTACGTACCAATTGGCAATGCCCCACAGAAATTAAATAAATGGAAATCACAAGGTGCCGAAATCTGTTATTTAACTTCACTCAGCGAAAATAAAAAAGCTCGAGGTGATGAAACTGTCAGAAAAGAAGGACTGAAAGCTGATAGCGTTGTTTTAAAGAAATATAATTTTCCAGAAGGAATTATTTATCATAGAGAAGTAAATGAAGATTATAAAGATGTAATTGCTCGCATATTACCTATACCTAATATTCTTATAGAAGATGATTGTGAAAGTATCGGAGGTAAACAAGAAATGACTTTTACACATTTATCGGATAAATTAAAAACTAAAATTAAATCAATACCGATTAAAGAATTTAGTGGAATAGATTATTTACCTGATAATGTTTCAGAATTATAATTATAAATATGTTATAATAACTTTATATGGCAGAAGAAAATTTTGTAAAATGGTATAGCGAAGTTGGTATCGCCGATGTTCCGTCGGTAGGCGGTAAAAATGCCGCATTGGGGGAAATGTATTCCAATCTTGTGCCGCTTGGCGTAAATATACCGGATGGATTTGCTCTGACGGCTGACGCTTATCGTCATTTTTTTAAAAAAACAGGTTTAGACGAAGAAATAAAAAAAATCCTTTCTGATCTTGATACGCGGAATATTAAAAATCTCCAAATTCGCGGAAAAAAAGTTCGTGAAGAAATTTTAAAAGCTATTTTACCGCAGGATCTTCAAAATGCAGTTACAAAAGCATATGCGGAGTTGGGAAAAAAATATGGAGAGAATAGCGCTGTAGCGGTTCGTTCATCAGCGACAGCTGAGGATCTTCCGGGCGCTTCATTTGCTGGACAACAAGAGACTTATTTAAATATTCATGGTATTGAAAGTGTTTTAATTGCGACAAAAAAATGCATCGCTTCGCTTTTTACTGATAGAGCTATTTCATATCGTACAGATAAAGGGTTTTCACATTTTGATGTTGCGCTTTCTGTAGGGATACAATGTATGGTGCGTTCCGACCTTTCTTCTTCGGGCGTGGCATTTACCATAGATACGGAAACAGGTTTTGATAAAGTTATTGTATTAAATGGCATTTATGGCCTGGGTGAATTTATCGTGCAAGGCAAAGTGATTCCCGATGAATTTATAATTTTTAAACCGACACTGGAAAATGGAAGTAAGAATCCCATTATCGGTAAAAATGTTGGAAAGAAAAATATAAAACTTGTTTATGCCAAAGATGGCACAAAACAAGAAAAAGTTTCGTTGCAAGATCAGCAAAAATTCTGCATCACAAATAAAGAAGCTATAAAACTTGCAAAATGGTGCTTGCAAATAGAAAAATATTTTTCAAAAAAGCATAACCGTTATCAGCCGATGGATATTGAATGGGCGAAAGACGGAAAAACTGGCGAACTTTTTATAGTGCAAGCGCGTCCTGAAACAGTTCATTCCGGGGAAGATAAAAATGTGTTAAAAGAATACAAATTGCAAAAAACAAGCAAAGTCTTAGTAAGCGGTATTGCTGTCGGTTCAAAAATCGGCAGTGGAAAAGTTAGTATCTTGCGCAGTGCAAAAAATATTTCCTCATTTAAAAAAGGAGAAGTATTGGTAACTGAAATCACTG
>JBBUIR010000006.1:0-2417 GCA_038055245.1 Patescibacteria group bacterium
TTTCCGCCAGCTAATATTATTATTTGCGTGTTTTCCATTTATAACACGTTAACTTATTTTAATATTTCTCGCAAGTTTAATTAACTTTTAGAGAAAATCAAAAAATATTATTTTTTGATTTTCTCTAAAAGTTTTGGAATCTTTTTGAAATCTTTTATCAAAACTTCACGCATTGAGCCGTCGTATAAAGCTGCTGCCGGATGGTAAAGAGGGAAGAAATATTTAGTCGGTACACCGGTAAAAGATTTAATCAATAATTTTCCATGAGCTTGAGATATTTGAAGTTCAGGAAAAAAATTATTCATGGCATGACGACCTAAAAAGATAATAACTTTAGGTGAAATGATTTTAAGTTCTTCCAAAAGCCATTCTTGGCAAGCGCTTTTTTCTTCTGGAAGGGGATCGCGATTGTTTGGCGGACGATATTTGACTATGTTTGTGATATACACCTCTTTTCTTTTTAAGTTTATAAGCGAGAGCATTTCCGCTAAAAATTTTCCGGCTACTCCCACAAAAGGCCGTCCTTGTTCATCTTCGGAGCGGCCCGGCGCTTCACCGATAAAAACAATTTCCGCGTCAGGATTGCCGTCACCGGGCACAGGCTGGGTTGCTGTTTTCTTTAGTTCACATTCGCATTTCTCAAACCACTTTTTGTGTATGTTTTCTAGTTTCTGCTTCTTATCCATAGAAGCATTATACTACAATTTATTTTTGTAATTTAGAACATGACTTAGGTTTCTTTAGGTGACCCTACTGAGAATCGCACTCAGATTACCAGCTTGAAAAGCTGATGTCCTAACTATTAGACGATAGGGCCAGTCTATTTATATTATATTATTTTTGAAAAAATCGCAAAAAATGTTAGATTACAAGGTATGGAGATGTGGCAGAGTGGTTGAATGCACCGGTTTCGAAAACCGGCATACCGAAAGGTATCGGAGGTTCAAATCCTCCCATCTCCGCATTAAATAAAAAAAGGATACTACGTTGTTGCAAGTATCCCTTTTGTAAACAATTTATTCTCCATTTTTAAAAACTTTTTTGTCCATTACCCAAAAACTTGGATAGGCAAGGACGATTACTGCTAATGTTTTTGACACCCAATACTTTTGATTGCAGTGTTCAGTAAAAAAATACATTAGGCCTGCATTCATTACCCAGTAGATTATTGCCACTACTGAATATAAAAGTAATTCCATCTTGGTCCTTTTTTTGTTTCTTTCCTCAAAGGTCCAAAACTTATAGATGGAAAAATTTGTCAAATCAATAACAATTTCTCCGATAAAGGAAGACGTTATATACCATACTCCTAGCTCTGTTAAAAGTATGAAAATTCCGTATCCCACCAACGCGCCCAAATTTCCGCCTAGGATAAACCTAATGAACTTTTTCAAAAAACCTCCGTTAGTTTAAAGTTATTTTGGTTTTTTATTTAAAAACCAAAATAAGAAAATGAAAAAAATTATAGCAAGTGTCGTACCCATTCTAATCAAAATGTTATCAATTTTGGTAGTAATAAGATAATGAATAAAAAAGGACATAATTAATAAGAAAAGAATTAAATCTTTTCTAGTGTATATTTTTTTTACATAAAAAAATAAAAAAAATGCACATGTTCTTATCATTGAATTACCGTTGGGGGATACACCTTCATCAGTAATTTTGATAGGAGGTCTTTTTTGCATATTTTCCTCTCTTTCTATTATGTTGTCAAAATAACAAATTATTTAAAGAAATTATAGCATTTTGATGCTATTTGTCAACGTGCTATTTAGTGTGGATATATAAGTATATATCTTCCAGTGCGCGGACGGCGTCGCCGGCGGCGATGTTGTTTTGATGATATAAGACATCGGTACAATCTCCAGCAGCCCAAATACCAGCGACTTCTGTTTTTTGATTTAATGGGTTTATTTTTACACGTCCTATTTCATCTAATGGGATAATATCTTTAACAAAACCAGTATTTGGAATCTGTCCAATCTCAACAAAAATGCCTGAAACTTTTAATTCTGTTTCTACTCCGGTAATTTTATCTTTAACTATCACTCCTTCTACAAATTTGTCGCCTTTTATTTCTAAAATATCAATATTCCTAATAGCTTTTATTTTAGGATTTTTTAAAACTTTTTCGATAGTAATTTCATCAGCGCGGAATTTTTCACTTCGGTGTAAAAGAGTCACGGATTTACAATAGGCGAGAAGTTGAGCAGCGCTTTCAAAAGCGGCATTGCCTCCGCCCACAACAACCACATCCATATCGGCAAAAAGGGGACCGTCGCAAGAAGCGCAATAGGTCAGACCCTTGTGTTCAAGTCTATCCGCATTTTTTACTTCTAATTTTCTGCGTCCACTGCCCGTAGTTATCAAAATTGTCTTAGTTAAAAATTCTTCATTACTGTCAGTTTTTACTTTAA
>JBBUIR010000007.1:0-2067 GCA_038055245.1 Patescibacteria group bacterium
AAAAAAGTTTATGACAGAAGTGATAAAAATATAAATGATATTTATGATTGGGGAAAAAGAGTGACGCTTGAAGCGTTTGAAGAAATTTATAAAATACTTGGCACGAGTTTTAATTATTATTTTTTTGAAAGTCTTGTAGCTCCAATCGGCGAGAAAATAGTTCTTGAAAATTGTGATGAGAAAAAATCTGACAGTATTTTTGAAAAAAGCGAGGGCGCGATAATTTTCCACGCAGAAAAATATGATCCAAAGCTTCACACCAGAGTTTTTATAACTTCTCAAGGCTTGCCTACATACGAAACCAAAGAATTAGGACTTACCAGGGTAAAATTTGAAAAAGAAAATCTAGATATGTCTATTATAATAACAGCTCATGAACAGGAAGAATATATGAAAGTAGTCGGCAAAGCGCTTGAAATAATAAGCCCCGAAACTGCTTCCAAAATGAAACATATTGTTCATGGTATGATGCGTCTAGCAACGGGAAAAATGTCTTCCCGAAAAGGCAACATCATTACTGGGGAATCATTAATTTTAGAATCTTGCGCAGAAATTTTGGAAAAAATAAAAGATCGGGATTTTACAAATGAAGAGAAAAAGCAAATCAGCAAAGATGTCGGAGTTTCGGCGTTGAAATATTCTATTTTGAAACAAAATATAGGTGGAAATATTATTTATGATTTTGAAAAATCTATTTCATTTGAGGGAGATTCTGGGCCATATCTGCAATATTCATATGCCAGAGCCAATTCTATTTTAGAAAAAGCAAAAATAGAAAATATATTGCCCGGTTTTGCATTCTTAAGGTCGGACCTTAGGAATTTAAGAAGGTTCGACCTTTCTGTTCCAGAAATTTCTGACATAGAAAAATTATTGTATAGATTTACTGAAATTGTGTTTAGATCAGCTCAAGAATTTGAACCTCATTATATCGCAAATTATTTGATAGAACTTGCCCGTGCCTACAACAATTATTATGGCAATACAAAAATTATAGATAAAGACGACCCAATGTCGCCTTATAAAGTAGCTCTCACTTTAGCTTTTTCTTTGGTTATGAAAAATGGGCTATATCTCCTCGGCATAAAAGCCCCAGAAAAGATGTAGAAAAAAAACTTTTTTTCTGTTAATATCTATTTATGGATACTAATAATGATAAATCTGAATCTGCTCTTCGGGAAGAAGCAGTCTTGAAATTTTGGAAAGAAAATAATATTTTCTCAAAAACTCTTAGCCAATCGGAAGGCAGAAAAGAGTTTATTTTTTATGAGGGACCACCGACAGCTAATGGTAAGCCGGGGATTCATCATTTGGAAGCTCGGGCTTTTAAAGACGCTATTCCAAGATATAAAACGATGCACGGATATCATGTTCGTCGCAAAGGCGGGTGGGATACTCATGGCTTGCCGGTAGAGCTTCAAGTAGAACGAAAACTTAATTTAGATTCAAAAATTGCTATTGAAAAATACGGTATTGCGAAGTTCAACCAGCAATGCAAGGAAAGTGTTTGGGAATACGTTGATGTTTGGAATAAATTTACGGAACGCGTTGGTTATTTTGTGGATCAAGAAAATCCCTATGTCACTTATCATAATACCTATATTGAATCTGTTTGGAATATTTTAAAGAAAGTAAATGCTCAAAATTTACTTTATAAAGATTATAAAGTTGTGCCATGGTGTCCACGATGCGGCACAGTGCTTTCTTCACACGAACTTGCTCAAGGATATGAAGATATAAAAGATTTGTCGGTGACTGTGAAGTTTAAAGTTGTTGGACAAGAAAATATTTATATTCTCGCTTGGACGACAACTCCTTGGACTTTACCTGGGAATGTTGCTCTTGCAGTAGGGGAAAATATTGATTATGTAAAAATAGAAAAAGACAATGAGTTTTATATTATCGCAAAAGAAAGGCTTTCCATAATAGATGGAGAGTATAAAGTTGTAGAAGAATTAAAAGGCAAAGATTTGATTGGTTTGGAATATGAGCCGCTTTATCCTTTTCTCAAAAATAATATCTCTAAAAATGAAAAACAGAAATTAGAAAAAGCATATAAAGTTTATG
>JBBUIR010000008.1:0-1312 GCA_038055245.1 Patescibacteria group bacterium
CGGTACGGATTTTTTGAAGCTTAAAAAATCCTGAAATTTTCGCGCCGTCGCGCTCGAAACCCCTTAAAAACATTTTCTTACTTTTTTATTTTACCAACCCAGCTTTTTTGAGAGTTTTGTAGATACCGTTTTTTTTGATTGTGCGCATGCCGCGAGTTGAGATTTCTATGTTGATGCTTTTGTTAAGTTCAGGCACAAAAACTTTTTTTTTCTGAAGATTCGGATATTTTCGCACTCTTCCGGTCGGGTTGAATTTAGTGGCACGAGTTCTGTTTGAATACCCGCCACCCATTATTGAACCCTTTTTTGATATTGCGCATATTTTCACCATGATTTTTTTATGCTATCATAGACTGAGTAGTTTATCAAGTTGAAGGTTATAAAGTTGAAAGTCAATAAAATTCGAATTCTTTATAACTTTAAAAACTTTATGAACTTTTAACTAAACAAATGGATACAATTTTTTTTATAGCCATACTCATAATGTCTGTCGTCATTCATGAAGTTTCTCATGGCTTTGTGGCTTTGCGTTTTGGTGATAAGACTGCTCTTTATGCTGGACGTCTTACTCTTAATCCTCTAAAACATTTAGATATGTTTGGGTCTATTATCTTACCAGTATTTCTTGTTCTCACTCATTCATCTTTTTTGTTTGGTTGGGCAAAACCGGTGCCATACAATCCTCTAAATCTTACTAATAGAAAATGGGGGACTGTAGCTGTGGCTTCTGCTGGAATATTAGCAAATCTTTTTATATCTATTTTTTTTGGATTGATTTTGCGTTTTTCTATAAACAGTATTGTGTCAGTTGATTTTGTTTCCATAATTTCTTCAATAGTTTTAGTTAATCTAGGATTAGCGATTTTTAATCTTGTACCTATACCACCTCTCGATGGTTCTAAAATACTTTTTTCACTTTTGCCAAGTTCTTTTTATGGAGTCATATCTTTCATTGAACAATATTCGCTTGTTTTGATCCTTATTTTCGTAGTATTTTTTGCTGATACTTTGTATCCTATACTGAGCTTCTTATTTCAGCTTATTACCGGTCTTGCAATTTAATTTTTTAAATAGTATATTATTGTAATAGTCCTATGGGGCTATTTTATTTAGATATGCCGACAATTAACCAATTAATTAAAAAAAATAGAGTAAAAACTCATGCTAAATCCAAAACAGTTGCTTTGGCGCGAGGATTTAATGTCTTAAAAAATAGACCCATTTTTTTTCCGGCGCCATTTAAGCGTGGTGTTTGCACGAAAGTTTCAACAACTACTCCTAAAAAACCAAACTCAGCGCTTCGAAAAATTGC
>JBBUIR010000009.1:0-2310 GCA_038055245.1 Patescibacteria group bacterium
TTTCTGAATCAATGGCATCAAATGGCTCTACTTCACAAGCTTCAATATGCGCTTCCACTCTCGCGCTTATGGACGGAGGAGTTCCAATTAAAGCGCCAGTCGCTGGTATTGCCATGGGGCTCATGTATGAAAATGATAATAAATATAAAATTTTAACTGATATACAAGGACCAGAAGATCACCACGGTGATATGGATTTTAAAATTGCTGGCACGCGAGAAGGTGTTACCGCTATTCAGCTTGATGTAAAAGTGGAAGGAGTGCCGATAAAAATACTAGGCGAAGCAATGAAACAATCCAAGAAAGCTCGCACTAGTATTCTAGATAGGATTGAAAAAGAAATTCCATCGCCTCGAACTCAAATTTCTTCAAATGCGCCAAAAATTTTAATTATAAAAATTAAACCAGACCAAATTGGGATGGTTATAGGTGGAGGAGGAAAAACTATTAAAGAAATAAAAGAAAAAACAAGAGCTGAAATAACTATTGAAGATGATGGAACAGTATATTTAACCGGCAAAGAAAATAAGGCTGAAATGGCAAAAAATATTATACAAGAAATGACCCATGAGTTTAAGATTGGGGAAATACTTAAAGGCGAAGTGGTTAAACTTGCAGATTTTGGAGTATTTGTCAGGCTTAATCCTTTTACTGATGGAATGGTACATATCTCCGAAATGGCTCCGTTTCGTGTAGAACGAATTAGCGATATAATAAAAGAAGGAACAATAGTGCCAGTGAAGATTATAAAAATTGACGAAGAAAGAGGTAAAATTAGTTTATCTATCAAGGAAGCGGATAAGAATTTCTTTACGCCAAAAGAGTGATATAAATTATAAAAATCAAAAATTTCTGAGCCTTCGCCCTCGGAGCCAAAAGGACAGGGGACCCACGACTCTTAAAATTTTTATTTTTATAATTTAAAATTAATTATGGAAAACGACGGTAAACTAAAAAATAAAAATGTAGAAACTTATACCGACGATATGGTCAAGGCTATTGAAAGTGATAAGGGGGGATTAATAAAAAAAATAATTCATGAAGAAGAAGAACACGAAGCTGAAAAAATAAATTTATCTCCTAAATCAAGGAAAAATAGACTATTTATGTTTATAAGTATTGTGCTTATATTTTTAGCTTTAGCTGTTTTGATTTTTTTAGCGTTTTTTAATGAAAATATTAATATTGTTTCAATTACGCCACAAACTACTTCAATTATCTTTACCGATCAGACTGATTTTAAAGCAATTGATGGATTTAACAAAGATCAAATAATAGGAACTATTTTAAACCAAATTAACAATACTAAAATAAAAACAGGAGGAGTAGGAGGAATCTATTTAACAGAAAATAAGAAAGTTGTAAGCTTTAAAAAATTTAATGCTCTTATTAAGAGTAATCTTATTTTAGATCAAAGTAATTTGATTAGTGATAATTTTTTACTTGGTGCGGTAAATAAAGAAGTTAAATCTACTTTATCGGTGGGTGATAACTTTTTTATATTACTTAAAGTGCGTTCATTCACTGATATATTTCCTGTAATGCTTAGTTGGGAGAATAAAATGTTGTATGATTTGAGTGGATTTTTTGGAATAAATATTAATCCTCTTACTAATTATTTATTTACTAAAGATTGGCAAAATGGTATTGTTGAAAACAAAAATGCAAGAATTCTTAAGAATAAAGACGGAAAAATTATATTGATGTACGTGTATGTTAATGATTCATTTGTTATTATCACCAACTCTGAAATAGCCACTCGTGAAATAATTCTCCGTCTTGCTTCCAGTCAGATTAAAAAATAAAAAAGTCATAAATTTATTTGCTTTTTAAAATTAAAGTGATACTCTTTGTTTATGTTAGATAAAAAAAAAATTAAAGAAAAATTGGAAAAAGAAAGAGATATTCTGCTTGAGCAAATTCGTGATATCGGAAAGTTAAATCCAGAAACAAATGAATGGGAAGCAATTCCAGAGGAAAGAGATTCTAGAGAATCAGACCAAAATGATATGGCAGATAGATTTGAAGACTTTGAAGCAAGAAGCGTAATGATTAAAGCTTTAGAATCAAGGCTGAATGATATTTTAGCTGCGCTTAAAGGATTAAATAGAGAATCTTTTGGTAGATGTGAAATGTGTAAAAAAGACATTGAAATGGATCGCATGGAAGTGAATCCTGCAGCCCGAACCTGCAAGAAACATTTAAATAGTTAGAGAAATAAGCAAAAAAATCACAGAAATCAAAAATTTCTGAGTCTTCGCCCTCGGAGTCATAAGGACAGGGGACCCACGACTCTTAAAATTTTTATTT
>JBBUIR010000010.1:0-5004 GCA_038055245.1 Patescibacteria group bacterium
TGACCATTCGGAATTTCTTCACGAACAACCGGAGTGGAAATAGGAGCTCCATCTAAATATATAGCTACCATTTTACCTACATTGTTTTTTGTAATTTGCGCAAAAAGTTTCGTGCCTGTATCGTCAAATTGCAGACTTACTTTTGGTTCACGAGTAGTTTGATCAAATTCAAGACTAGCTTTCTGTAAATATCTACCTGTCAGTTCTGTAGAGACAAATTGAGACCCTATGTCTAAACTTGCCTTTCCATCTTTGTCTACTGTTACTTTTTGTGATGTACCTTTAAGTGCTTCAACCTTAAATTCCAAAAGCGGAGTCTGCCCTATCATAGCTGTTGCTTTCTCCACATCTGTCACACCCGGAAGATCAACAATTAATTTTTCCTCTGCGCCAGAAACAAATCCGCTATTTTGCACCTGTACGATCGGTTCGGAAACGCCAAATAAATTAACTCTGCGTTCTATCACATCACGTAAAGCATCCATTGAAACAGAAACTTCTCCAGCCTGAACTCTACTAATATCAGCTTTGTAAATTAAATGACTCCCCCCAGAAAGGTCAAGACCAAGACGAAATGGAAAATTCTTAAAAAATGAACCCTCATTTCCAAAATTAGGGTTTAATTTAGGTTCCGATTTGAAGACAAAAAAAGCTACGGCCGAACCTAACACAAGTACTATTAATATAGAAATCATTTTCCTCAACATAAATATATAGTTATTCTATACATTTTTTAAAAAATATGCAATGACAAAGCCTATAATAAATCCGCCTAAAATATCGATCGGAAAATGAATCCCGGCTATGATACGGGCAATACCAATAAGAAATGCAAAAAAAATAAAAATGTAGCCAACTTTTTTATCAAGAAAAAATAAAGCTACGGCAAGCGCCATAAAAAAGGTGGCATGACCAGAAGGAAAAGCATAACCTGACTCATTAAAAAGAGAAATAACTTTTGGAAATATATCAAAAGGTCTTCCAGTATGAAATAAAAATTTAAAAATATAAGATAATAACCAAGCAAAACCAGAAGAAATAAAAATTATAAAAAAATCTTTCCAATCTTTTTTATAAAAAAATAAATATATTACAGCAAATAATATCACAATATAGGGAAAAGTATCGGCAAAAAAAACAACAAGTTTATCAAAAAAAACTGATTGGTGGGCTAAGTTATAAAAAAAGTAAAAAATTGTGTCGTTCATGAAATATATTTAACCTTGTTTATTATAATATATTTAAATAAAAAGCTTTAGTTTCTTATTTACGCTATAACTGATATTGAAGAATTATATGGTTTGGCAAGTTTTAAGGTTTTGAATTTATCCCCTATTTTTATTTCTTTCAAATAATCAAGAAATTCCTCTGACAACGGAGAAGGTCCGACCCAAACACTTCTTTGGATCATTATATACCCGAAATTTATCAGTTGACGACGAAACCAATCCCGTTCTTTCTTTAAGTTATCTGGTATATCATACATAACAATAAGGTTTTTCGGAGAATCATTTTTAAAAGAAGAGGTAAATGAAACATGATATAAACTTCTGATTTTTTTATAAGATTTTTTACTTTGTTCTTTTTTTGAGCTGTTAAAGATAGGTAAACCAAAAGCGTTTACCCTCATGCCTTTGTAATATCTGTTGGTCATATTTTTATATTATAAACTATTTCTTAATATACGCTATAGCTGATATTGTAAATATTTTATTTTTAAAATTTAGATAAAACTTCTTTAACCACATCTTCAAGTGACTTGTCTGTATCTATTGAAATAACCCCTTTGTTTAGCATGTCCTTATTAAAATCTTTATACCAACCCAAAATCATTTCTTGGTCGGATTCATGTTTTCCAAAATTATTATTAGTTCTTTCTTTTATCCGTTTAAGAAAAACTTTTTCGTCGCAATGAAAAAGAAAAATTTTATCAAATAAATTCAAAAATTCAGATTGATTATCGACAAGTCCTACAACCACCACAATATTATTATTCCCTTTATTTATTAAAGTAACTAACTTCTCTTTATCACAAATATACTTATGTGTTTCAAAAAACTCTTTATCTATGCCAGAATACCAATAAGATATTTTTTGTGTATCGTTATTAATCCAATCACATAAACCTTCAACTTCGTCTATGTCAATAGTATAAATTCCTTTTTTCTTTAATTTTTCAGCTACACTGGATTTACCTACCCCTGAAACGCCAGTTATATAAAAATTTTTCATTTCTTTTTTATCTATATATATAAATATATACGCTATAGCGTATATTGAAATTATTATTTTAAATTCTTTGCCACCTTCAGCACATTATTAAGAAGTATTGCCACAGTAACCGGACCTACTCCTCCTGGCACAGGAGACACAAAACTCGCTATATTTTCCACTGATTTTAAATCTACATCTCCTATAATACCGCTTCCGGATTCTGAAGTTCCAGCATCTATTAATATTACTCCATTTTTTATCATATTACCTGTAATATATTTACCTTTACCAATACCTGAAATAATTACATCGGCTTCTTTTATAATTTTTTCTTTATTTTCTGTTTCACTGCTAATTACAAATGGGGTTAATCCCTTATTTCTAAGTAATGATGTGACTGGTTTCCCTACCAACTCACCCTTACCTAAAACTACGATTTTTTTATCAGTTAAATCAATATTTATTGAATTCAATAATGTCATACACGCAAGAGCTGCTGGAAAACCAAAATCAGTTTTACCACTATAAAATTCATTACTTGCTTTTTCACCCAAACAATCTACATCCAAACTAGGATCTATCGCATCTAATATTCTCTTTTGATCTAAATTTTTAGGTAAAGGAAGTTGTATGATAATCCCGCACATATTTGGTACTTTATTTAAAATTTTTATTTCTTTTATTAAATCTTCTGTACTTATAGATGCAAGAAAATTTGCATGATGAAAGTCTATACCGACTGCTTCCGCATTTCTTTTTTTCATCTGCACATATTGCACTGAGGCTTTATCATCACTTACAAGCACATCGCAAAAAATTGGCTTAAACGACAAAAAAGTTATTTCTTTTTTTATTTTAACTAAAATTTCATCTCGTATTTTTTTGCCATCAATAATTTGCATAATTTTGTTCCCTAGGTCTTGCCTAGGGAAATCATAGGCAAGACCTAGGGTCATATTCAAATTCCCAAAAACTCATTCTTTATATCATCTCTATGCACTGACCTTGCATACTTGCGCATATTCATTAAAATTCCTAACCCAGCAAACTCAGTAACTAAATGTGAACCGCCATAACTCATAAACGGCAATGGTATCCCAGTAATAGGCGACAATCCAAGATTCATACCTATATTAATGAGTATATGACTCATAAAAAAAATAGCAATTCCCATACCAAAAAGCATTTCAAAATTAGAAAATCCCAAAGAAGCAGAGTGAAGAATTCTCCAGATGACAAGTCCGTAAAGCAAAAGAATAAAAAATGAACCAACAAAACCCCATTCTTCGGCATAGGCGGCAAAAATAAAATCAGATTGGGGTTCCGGTAAAAATTTTAATCGTGATTGCGTGCCAAAACCAAGACCTTTGCCTAAAATTTGTCCGGAACCGACAGCAATAGTAGATTGAGACGCGTTATAACCAGAATCATGTATATCTGCGAGTGGATTTATAAAACTAACAATGCGAGCTTTCTGATACGGAGCAAGAGCAAAAATCCAAAGAAAAACAAAAATAATAACGCCAGATAAAAATACAAAAAATAAATGTGTTTTAGAAATTCCAGAAACAAGCACCATGCCAAACCATATTAAAAATATAATCATGGCAGAACCAAAATCAGGCTGAAGTAAAACCAAGACAAAAGGTATAAATGCATAAAACCCGGATATAAAAATATGTTTTATGTTTCTAATTTCCACATGCCGACGAGAAAAATATTTTGACAATATGAGAATAAGTACAAGTTTCATTATGTCTCCGGGTTGGAAAGAAAAAATGCCAAAAGAAAACCAACTTTGTGCGCCTTTTACTATGTTGCCAACAACAAATAAAATAATCAATAAAATACAAAATACCAAAAATAATATCACTAATACATCTGTGCGACGCAAAAATCTAAAATCAATAAAAGAAAAGATAAAGAAAATAATAAAAGATAATACTATCCAAATAATTTGTTTATTAAAAAAATCAATCGCGCCTTCTTGTGGTATAAATGATTTCATAGTGAAAAGACCAGCTAAAACTATCGGAACAATAAAAAAAACCAAGAGCCAATCTATTCTTTTGAGAACTTTCTCTATCATTTTTTATTTCAACTTAACTAAAAAAATGTTATACATGGGAATTATTTCTTTAGCAATCACATTCCCTGTTATGGATTTTGGCCAAGTAAAATTAATATTTTGACTTTCTTCCCCCGCTAATACATCTAAATAAGTACGACTGGCAGAAACAGCATTACCTTTCTCGTCATATAAAATCGCAACGATACTTACTTCTGGAATGGTAAAAAGAGAATTATTTTTAATTGTAGCGGATAAATGCGGACTTGTATCTTGATTTTCCAGTTTTATATCAGAAACTAATACTTTTAATTGATTTAATTCATCCCCTGAAATATTATTCCATATAGGTGTTTCAGTAAATTCAAAAGATGTATAAACGGGAACGGAATTACCAACACCGATACCGGTTTCAAAAATAGCAAATTTGCCTGATGGCGGAATAAAAGTTTCCCCCTCTCTTTTTCCTATATAAATATTATCCTTGTCGGCAAAACGAAATTTATATTTTATTTTATTAATAGCCGCGTTTTTATTATGATTTTCAAGATATGCAACCGCATTATAACGTCCGGGAATAACTTCAAAAGTACGAGACCATAAAACTGAAATCTGATCTACTTCAAAAGTGCACGCTCTAGCGCATGACCCTCCGCAATCTACACCTGTTTCAGTTCCATTCTGTATATTATCCGTACAAGTTGGAACTTTGTTTATATAAG
>JBBUIR010000011.1:0-4753 GCA_038055245.1 Patescibacteria group bacterium
GTGTGGTGCGCTTCATGATCTTCACTGCATGGATAATGAGAATCTTGTGTCGCAACGATTAGAATTTTATTTTTTTTAGCAAGTTTAACCAAAGTTTCGCGCACGTGTTTGTCATTTTCAACAGAAGGATGACATTGAATTTCTATAAAATAATTTTCCTTGCCGAAAATTTCTTGATATTCGCGAATAAGTTTTTCTGCTTTTGTTATATCATTGCGGACTATACTTTGTGATAGTTCTCCACCAAGACATCCCGAGAGAGCTACGATACCTTCGCTATATTTTTGTAATATCTCTTTGTCCATTCTCGGTTTGTAATAATAGCCCTCTAAGTTTGAGATGGTGACTAATTTTATTAAATTTTTATATCCTTGTAGATTTTTTGCAAGAAGAGTGAGGTGATAGTAGCGCTTGCCTCCATCTGATTCAACAACTCGATCTTTACGAGAGCCTGAGGTCATATATGCCTCCACTCCGATAATAGGTTTAATGCCTTCCTTTTTGGCTAATTTATAGAACTCAATAGCGCCATACATATTGCCATGATCAGTAATAGCCAAAGCAGGCATTTTATCCTTTTTAGCAAGCGCTATTAAGTCTTTAAGCTTAGAGAGCCCGTCTAATAACGAATAATGAGAATGGGTATGAAGGTGTATAAAGCTTGTTTCTGTTTTTTCCATTTTTTTATTATAATAGCACATTTTTTGTTTATTTTTGGTATAATATATGTACTATGAAAAAAATAAGAGTTGGTATGAATGGTTTTGGTAGGATAGGTAGAGCATTTTTAAAAATATCTTGGGATAGACCCGAGCTTGAGATCGTTGCAATAAATGATCTTGGTTCTATAGAAAGTTTTGCTTATTTATTACGTCACGACACTGTTTATCGAAATTGGAATCATCAAGTAGAAATTTCTGGATCTGATTTAGTGATTGATGGAAAGATTGTGAAATTTATTTCAGAAAAAGATACAAGCAAACTTCCTTGGAAAGATTTAGGTATTGATGTAGTAGTAGAAGCAACAGGACTCTTTACTTCTTACGATAAAGCGAAATTTCATCTAGATCAGGGTGCGAAGAAAGTTGTAATCAGTGCTCCTTCTAAGGGAGCCGAAGGAAGTACAAAAGGAGAAACAATTTTGCTTGGCATAAATGAAGAAAAATTTGGTACTTGTGATATCACTTCCAATGCATCTTGTACGACAAACGCTGCATCACCACTCATTTCTATTCTTCATAATGCTCTTGGTATAGAAAAAGCGATTTTGAATACGGTGCATGGATATACAGCCAGCCAAGCACTTGTCGATGGACCAAGTAAAAAAGATTTGAGAGAAGGCAGAGCTGCTGCACAAAATATTGTGCCAAGTTCTACTGGTGCAGCTATTGCTGTGACAGAAGCCTTTCCAGAATTAAAAGGATTATTTGATGGCATATCTATTCGTGTGCCTGTGCCGGCTGGATCAATCGTTGATATTACTTTTATTTCAAAGAAAAATACGACTAAAGAAGAAGTAAATGAAATTTTAGAAAAAGCATCAAAAGACAAAAAATGGAAAAAAATATTTACTGTTACCCATGAGCCACTCGTATCTTCAGATATTTTAGGAGAATCATATGCTTCTATTGCGGATTTAGAAATGACTCGCGTCGTAGGAGGAAATCTGGTAAAAGTACTTGGTTGGTATGACAATGAAATGGGATATACGTATACACTCGTTGAACACGTTATAAAAACTGGAGAAACGATAAAATAATATGAAAAAGAAAAACATTGTTATTATATTAATAATTCTTTGTATTATCTTATTTTTTTGGTTTGTTCCCATAGTACGAAAGTACACAAGTTGTGGTATAGATCATCTATCTCCTGATGGATCTATTAAGAGTAATACAAGTAATTGCTATTTTAGTTTTACTTTAAAAGATTATTTATTTTCAGCTCAAATTGGATACTAAATTAAACATTTTTTAGTTTAGTTTAGTTTAGTTTAGTTTAGTTTAGTTTAGTTTCTTAACCTAATATATATGTTATACTAAGAGGGCTAAATTTTTTATGCCACATATTTCTTCAAAAAAATTAAAAAAAGAAACCTTAAATAGACTTTATAGCGAATTTGGTAAAGCTCTTGAAAAATCAGCTCAAAAATCTGGAACTAAATTTTTTATAGGAGATCTTTTAACTAAAACTGAGAAAATAATGTTAGCCAAAAGATTTGCTATTATTTATCTCTTATCTCAGGATGTTCCTATTTCATATATCGTAGAATCTTTAGGAGTGAGTTATCCAACCCTTTCAAGAATGTCTCTTAAATATGACATTGGTAAATATTCGTCACTTTTAAAAACACTTGGAGAAAAAGATAAAACAAATATTTGGGATATGTTAGAGAAAATTTTAAGAGCAGGATTACCACCACGTGCTGGTAGGGGGCGTTGGAAGTTTTTATATGATAAAAAATAAAAGTTCTTAACTTAACATATATGTTAGATTAATAATTTTATTTTATTTCTCCTTTAAATACGCAGACGGCCGGGCCGGTGAGGTAGATGTTTTTATATGTTCCGTTTTTTTCTTTTTCAAATTCTACCGTAAGGTTACCCCCTGGCATTTTGATATGGCAAATGCAAATGTTTGATTTTATTTTACCTAAATAAGAACAAGCGATAGCAACGGATGTTGCTCCTGTGCCACAAGCCAAAGTTTCATCTTCTACGCCTCTCTCATAAGTGCGGACATTTATAAAGTTGTTTTTTATTTCAACGAAATTTATATTTACTCTATTTGGATCAGAATTCCTTATTTTTCGTCCCGTATCAAAAACTGGAAATTCTTTTAAATTTTCTACAAACATAACATTGTGCGGAGTAGTGCCACAGAGTACAAACGGCAAATTATTTCTTTCGCTCACTTTATTTATATTCTGCATTTTTAATTTAATTTCTCCGTTTTTTAGTATTTCCGCTTTATGTGCACCATCAACGGCTATGAAATTGATATTTTTAGGATCTTTTATAATTTTTAAAATATAGTGAGCAAAATGTACAATACAGCGTCCACCGTTCCCGCACATTGAACCCATACTTCCATCGTTATTTATAAACACCATTTTGAAATCATAATTGGGGCAGTTTTCCAGGAGTATTATGCCATCTGCGCCGACACCAAAACGACGATGGCAAAGCAACTTTACATTATCAACGTTTTTTATGTCAAAATTTTTATCGCGATTATCTATCATAACAAAATCGTTTCCGGCGCCGTGATATTTGTAAAATTTAAGCATTTTTAGATTATACTATATTGGTTAAAAGTAGTATAATGATATTATGAAAATATTTATTGGTACAGATCATGCAGGGTATGTATTAAAAGAAAAATTAGTTTCTTCTTTAAAACTTCAAGGATATGAAGTCATAGATAAAGGCGCTTTTGAATACAATGAAAATGATGATTACCCGGATTTTGTCATTCCAGTAGCCCAAGCAGTTTCAAAAGACCCAAATAGAGCGAAAGGTATTATTCTTGGCGGTACAGGAGAAGGAGAAGCTATTGCTGCGAATAGATTTCCTAATGTTCGAGCTGTTGTCGACTATGGAGAAGCTGTCGCTGTCGTTGATGATGAATCAAATATTGTAGTCAGGTCAAGACAGCATAATAATTCAAATGTTCTCTCTCTTGGCGCTAGGTATTTTACAGAAGAAAAAATGATGGAGGCTGTCAATCTTTGGCTCAATACGCCTTTTAGTGAAGATGAAAGACATATTCGTCGTTTAGGTAAAATAGATGAAATAAAAATAGATTAATTATGATAGAAATTATTCCAGCAATTTTACCAAAAAATTACGAGGATTTAAAAAATAAAATCGCGCTTGTGTGCGGGATAGTGCCCGTCGTGCAAATAGATATTTGCGACGGAATTTTTGTGTCATCAAAAACTTGGCCCTTCGACTTCGCTCAGGGCGATCTTTCTCTTGATGAACATTTTAATAAAATTTTAAATGAACAAGAGGGAATGCCTTTTTGGGAAGATATTGATTTTGAACTTGATTTAATGGTCATGGATGCGGTGGATAATTTTGATGTTTATACAAAACTTGGACCTAAAAAAATAATTTTTCATATTGAAGCTGTCGGTAATTTAGAGAGTTTTAAAGATTTTCTTGAAGGTATTGATGTGTATATCAGAGATAGTATTGAGCTGGGTGTAGCGATAAATCCCAAGACTCCACTTGAAAAAATATTTCCATTAATTTCTCATATAGATTTCGTGCAATGTATGGGTAATGACAATATTGGATATCATGGTGTAGAACTTGATGGAGAAGTCTATAAAAGAGTTCAAATTTTAAGAGAAAAATATACTGATTTACCCATTGCTGTCGATATTGGAGTTGATTTAAACACTGCGCCACTTTTAATAAAAGCTGGGGTGACAAAGCTCGTCGCTGGTTCGGCTATTTTTAATACTGAAGATATTATTGAAACAATAGAGGAATTTAAGAATTTAGATTGTGCATAACTAGTTTGATAAAATGTAGGGGGGGGTTATAATGGATATTGGCCTTGAAAAGGGTCATTTATTAGTGTTTTATTATTAATAATATATAGGGTTTTCCTATATGAAGTAAAAATATTATGAAATTAAAAATATTGGTTTTGGTCGGAGTTTTGGCAATTGGTTTGCCAATGGTTTTATTGGCTCAAGTGCCAACAGGAAATGGCGATCAAGTGCCAACAGGAAATGGCG
>JBBUIR010000011.1:4853-7933 GCA_038055245.1 Patescibacteria group bacterium
TTATTGGCTCAAGTGCCAACAGGAAATGGCGATCAAGTGCCAACAGGAAATGGCGGTGGAGATTCTACTTGTTTGTTTACATTAGATAATCCGACAGTTTCAAGCTTGGCTTCTGCAATAAGTTGTTTGCAGAGTAAAATTACTCGTCTTGAAAATAGGGTAAAAGTTTTGGAATCAGCTAATGTCAATATAAAAGCATCTGTTGAAACCAGTGCATCAACGATGTCGGCAGTATCACCTTCAGAAACAAAAGCGATTCAAAGTTTTTTGAAAGAGGAAGGGTCATTTAATTATCCGACCGCGACTGGTTTTTACGGTACAGTGACGAAAGAAGCCGTAAAAAAATTCCAGGCTAAACAGGGACTTACAGCGACTGGCTTAGTTGATAAAAAAACCCTAGAAAAAATGCAAATTTTGGTTCCTAGTGTGGCACCAAGTATGAGTACCTTTTTACAGCAAATTACTCTTTAGTGGTAAAAATTGAGTATTTAAAACAACAAAAGCCCTCTTATAAAGGGAGCTTTTGTGTTATAATTACTTTAATGGCTTCTTTGGCGGATTCTAAAATCAAAGAACTTAAAATAAAAGCAAATGATATCCGTCAAAGTATTATTCAGATGCTGGTAGAAGCAAAAAGCGGACATACGGCAGGACCGCTCGGTATGGCTGATATTTTTACACTTTTTTATTTTCATATTTTAAAACATAATCCGAAAGACCCGTTTTGGCCGGAACGAGACAGATTAGTTCTTTCCAACGGACATATTTGTCCAGTGCTTTATGCGACTATGGCACACAGTGGATATTTCCCAGTTGAAGAATTAAAAACTTTGCGAAAATTTGGCACACGTCTTCAAGGGCACCCGCATCGAGAATACTTGCCATTTGTTGAAAATTCTTCCGGTCCGTTAGGTGAAGGACTTTCACAAGCAATAGGTATGGCGCTAACGGACAGAATGGATAAAAAAGACAATGATAGATTTATTTATTGTTTTATGTCGGATGGAGAATTAGATGAAGGAAATTCTTGGGAAGCAATAATGTTTGCCGGAAAAAGTAGATTAAGAAATTTAATTGCCGTTATAGATAGAAATAATATTCAGATAGATGGTTTTACTGAACATATTATGCCACTTGAACCATTAGCGGATAAATGGCGGGCTTTTAACTGGCATGTGATAGAAGTGGCAGGGCATGATTTTAAAGCCTTGAATGAAGCAGTAGAGGAAGCGCAGGGAATATTTGAAAAACCTACTGTAATTATCGCGCATACAATACCGGGAAAAGGTGTGAAAGAATTTGAAAGAGATTATAAATGGCACGGCATACCACCCAACAAAGAACAAGGTGAAATGGCGCTTAAAGAATTAAAAGATGCAGGCGCTAGGCTTTAGGCACTAGGCATTAGCAAAGAAATAAAAAATGTTAAATTCAAAATTAAAATTAAATCCCAAAATTTTTAATGTTGACGTAGAACAAATACCTATAAGAAAAGGTTTTGGGCAAGGATTGCTTTTAGCGGGAGAAACAGATAAAAATGTCGTCGCTCTTTGCGCGGATTTGACAGAATCAACGCAGATGCATTTTTTTGCCGAGAAATTTCCGAAGAGATTTATAGAAATGGGAGTAGCAGAACAAAATCTAGTAACTGTTGCTTCAGGTATGGCTGCAATGGGCAAAATTCCTTTCTGTTCTTCTTATGCGATGTTTAGTCCTGGGCGCAATTGGGAACAAATACGCACAACGATAGCTTATAATGATAGACCGGTAAAAATAGTGGGTTCGCATGCCGGTATTTCTGTCGGAGCTGATGGGGGTACGCACCAAGCGCTTGAAGATATTGCTTTAATGCGAGTACTTCCCAATATGGATGTTATTTCTCCATGCGATGCAATAGAAGCAAAAAAAGCAACTCTTGCTTTAGCTAAAACTGGAAAGCCGGTATATTTGCGTTTAGCTCGTGAGAAAACTCCAATCATAACAACAGAAGAAACTCCATTTGAAATAGGTAAAGCACAAATTTATTGGATACCAGATGTAGGATTGGCGCAAGTGGGAATTATAGTCACAGGTAGTCTTACTTATCGAGCAATACTGGCAGCTAAAGAATTAGAAGCTGAAAAAATAAAAACTAAAGTAATGAATTTATCTTCTATTGTACCAATAGATGCGGAAGCTATAACAGCTCTAGCAAAAGAAACTAAAGCAATTGTGACTGTGGAAGAACATCAAATAGCTGGAGGAATGGGTTCGACTGTGGCTGAAGTTCTCGCGAAAAAATATCCTGTGCCCATAGAATTTATTGGTGTTCAAAATCTTTTTGGGCAGTCAGGTACACCAGATGAATTAGTAGAACATTATAAAATGGGAGTGAAAGACATAAAAGAAGCAGTGAAAAAAGTGTTAATTAGAAAAATATAAAATAAAATTTTTGAGGGGTAAAGTTTATTTTATATTTTTCTAATTTTGTAATTCTCTGGAGCATTTTTTAAATATTCTTCTAATTTTTCACGATTAAGTAATCCTGTTTGCGCTCCAATATATTGAACTACAGACATTGAATTTATCGGTCCCCAAGAAAATGCTTCAAGAGGGGATTTACCTAAAGCAAGAGCGGCTGTAAATGTGGAAGAAAAAGCGTCTCCTGCTCCTGTGCGTTCTAATGGCGGAATAATATCTGGATAAATGGAATTATACCATAGTTCTCCATCCTTATAAAAATAAGCGCCATTTGGGCCATCGCTTATTACAACCATTTTTGGTCCTAGGGCTGCAATACCTTTCGATAACACTAAAACGTCTTTGCTTTGTATTTTTAAAATTCTTTGCGCTTCTTCAAGATTACAAAAAAATATTTCTGTTCGCTCATAGATATCTTTTAAGTTTTCTGTGCCGAATTTCATTTGAAAAGTGCCTGGCTGAAAAGCAAGTTTTGTTTCAGGATTTTTCTTTAAAAATTCTACTATTTCTTTATGATATTCTAGAGAATTGGAAGCTAAAGAACTTAAATACATCCAAGAAACTTCCCCCAATTTTGGAAATTTATAATTAAATTCTGTGTGTTTGATTAAAATTGTGCG
>JBBUIR010000011.1:8033-15025 GCA_038055245.1 Patescibacteria group bacterium
AACAATTTTAATTTTGTTGGGGTTTGCTTTTTTGTTTTCATTTAATTTAGCAAAAGCTAATTTAGTGATAAATGAAATTATGTATGATCTACCAGGATCTGATACTGCTAATAATAAAAGTCGAGAATGGGTTGAAATTTATAATCCGGATTCTAGTGATGTAAATATTGATGCCACTAAGTGGAGATTTTATGATGGTTCTGGCAATAGGACAATAAATAATGAAGCAAATTTTTCTATTCTTTCTGGCGCTTATGTAATTTTTGCCGGAGACAAAGCTACTTTTCTTTTGGATCATTCAAATTTTTCAGGCGTAGTTTATGATACTGGAATTACAAGTTTAAATAATACTGGCGCGACTTTAAAAATTTTAGATCAAAACGGAACTTTAGTTGATTCTGTTACTTATACTTCTTCTTTAGGCGGAGTTGGTGATGGTAACTCTTTGCAGTTAGTTAGTGGAATATGGAAGTCAGTGATTCCTACACCAGGTACGCAAAATTATGTTTCTTCTAATATAACAACATATAACAATAATCTCTTGATTCAAGATACAACTGAAACAAAAACAAAAATAGTTGAAATTCCAAAAATAAAAACAAAAATTACAGCAAAAGCGCTTGTTTTTGTAGGAATTCCAGTTGAATTTAAAGCCAATGTAACAGGATATTCAAATGAGTCACTTTCTTATGGTAATTATTTTTGGAATTTTGGCGATGGTGATTCAAAAGAAACAAGAGTCAATGATACAGCAAAATTTGCGCATACTTTTTCTTATGAAGGAGAATATACTGTTGCCTTAGAATATTATCAAAATTATTATTCTGATAATCCTGACGCATCTGATAAAATAATCATAAAAGTAGTATCAGCGGATATTTCAATATCAAAAGTCGGGGATGAGAAAGATTTTTTTATTGAAATTTCAAATAATACCAATTATGATGCTGATCTTTCAAAATGGAGTCTTTCAAGCAGCGCCAAAAGTTTTATTTTGCCAAAAAATATGATTCTTGAACCGAAAAAGAAAATTATTTTATCCCCTAAAATTACAGGTTTTTCTATCTCAGACAAAGACACTTTAAAATTAATGAACCCACAATGGGAAACAGTATTTGATTATTCGTCTTCTATTCAACCAATTAAAATTTTAACAAAAAATTCTACGCCAGTAAAAATATCAAAATTAAATACTGATAGAAATAATATAGTTGTTGCAAGTGAATATGATACAAAAACAGAAATTCCAGTTAATAGCTTAGAAGCAACGGCCGTAAAAAGTGACGCAGATACAGGAAATAATCTAATGTATGGATTTGGTTTATTTGCTTTTCTTGGAATCAGTGCAAGCGCGACTTATTTCATTCGTAGTCGTAATAGAAAAACTGTCTTAAGGGCAACTGGGAGTGATTTTGAGATAATGGATGAGTAAATGGCTAATTAGGGGTTATAATAATTACTATGGAAACAAAATGGCACTTATTATCGCAGGAACAAATATTTGAAAAACTTAATACTTCTTTACGTGGGCTTTCTCTTGGTGAAGTTCAGAATCGAATTAAACAATATGGTTTTAATGTTTTACCTGAGAAAAAACCTACTTCTTTAATTCGTCTTTTCGTTAATCAATTCAACAGTCCACTTATTTTTATATTGCTTGGGGCAAGTATTATTACATATCTTATAGGTGAAACAACAGATGCATATATAATCATGGCTGTACTTGTTTTCAATGCGATTGTCGGGACAATTCAAGAAGGCAAGGCGCAAAATACTCTCAATGCTCTTAAAAAGTTTGTTGAAACAAAAGCGACTGTATTGCGTAATGGTACAGAATTTATTATTTCAGATAATGAAGTTGTTCCTGGCGATATCATAAATTTACAAGAGGGAGAAAAAATACCTGCTGATGCACGAGTTATTCTTTCACAAAACCTCAAGATTGATGAAGCATCACTTACAGGAGAATCGGAACCAGTTTATAAAATAGTTGAAATTCTTAGACAAGAATCCGCTATCGCTGATCAAAGAAACATATTATTTAAAGGAACACATATTGTCTCTGGAAATGGAAGAGCTGTTGTTGTAGCGACAGGATCTGCCACAGTCATTGGCAAGATTGCTAAAGAAATTTCTTCCATTGATACAGAAATTCCGCTAAAAACAAATATCCGATACTTATCCCGAGCAATTATTATCACAGTGGGAATAATTTGTGCCACATTGTTTGGAATTGGTATTGCAACTGGCGAATCAATACGAACCATGTTTACTATCGTTGTTTCGCTTTCAGTTTCTATAATCCCAGAAGGATTACCGATAGTTATAACCTTAGTGCTTGCGACAGGAGTTTGGCGAATGTCTAAACGCAATGCATTAGTAAAAAAACTTCAAGCAGTGGAAGCGCTTGGGCAAGCACAAATTATTGCGGTTGATAAAACTGGCACTATCACAAAGAATGAATTAGTCGTGCGACAGGCTTGGACAGCAGATAAATTGTTTGACATTGGCGGTATTGGCTACGAACCCATAGGAAACATAACATTTGGGAATAATGTTGTTGATGCCGTAAATCATCCTGAATTACTTATGGTTGGTAAAGTTACTGCTTTGTGTGCCAGCGCTCGGCTCTTATTTTCTGATAGTGAAAAAAAGTGGAATATTGCAGGCGATCCAACAGAAGCGGCCATGGTGGTTTTTGCAAGAAAAATTGGATTTAATAAAGAGGATTTATTAAATGAATCACCGCTTTTACAAGAAATGCCTTTTGATTATAAACTTAAGTATCGAGCAGTCGTTAACTCTGTTGAAAATAAAAATTTGCTGACAGTGATTGGTGCTCCAGAAATTATTATTGAACTTTCAAAAAATATAGTAAGCACGGAGGGTCCTCGTTTAATATCCAAAGAAGATAGAAGGAACTTAGAAGAAGTACTGATAAAAATGTCTTTACTTGGACAACGTGTTGTTGCTATTGGTACAAAGGAAAATGTAGAGAATCCTACCAATCCACAATTAATTTCAGATATCTCTTTTGTTGGTTTTTTAGCTATGAAGGATGTTTTACGTTCCGAAGTTAAAGATGCAATGGATCGAGCCCAAGAAGCAGGCATTAAGGTTGTTATGATTACGGGCGATCACAAAATTACTGCTATGGCAATTGCGCGTGAAGCGGATATATATCACGACGGTGACGAGATACTTACTGGCAGTGAAATTGATGCAATGAACGATTATGAGCTTTCAGATAAATTAGCAAAAACAACTGTATTTGCTAGAGTAACGCCTGAACATAAATTAAAAATTATTAATGCATTCAAAAAACGTGGGGAAATTATTGCAATGACTGGAGATGGAGTCAATGATGCGCCATCACTTGTGGCCGCGGATCTTGGCGTAGCTATGGGAAATATCGGCACTGAAGTGGCAAAAGAAGCGGCGGATATTGTGCTTCTTGACGATAACTTTGGCAGTATTGTATCTGCCGTTGAAGAAGGAAGAAGTATTTATAAAACTATAAAAAAAGTAATGCTGTATCTTTTCTCAACTAGCGTTGGTGAAGTGCTCACTATTACTGGAGCATTGCTTTTAGGGATGCCATTACCTTTACTGGCTGCTCAAATTATTTGGCTAAACTTTGTAACAGACGGTTTTCTTGATGTATCACTAGCGATGGAACCAAAAGAAGAAGGGCTTTTACTTGGTAGTTTTGAACGGCCCAAAAAATATTTTATCGATAAATTGATGTTGCAAAGGATGATTATTATGGCTATTCCTATGATGATTGGCGCACTCTTTTTCTTTCAAAAATATGCCGATACAAACATAGAAAAAGCTTGGACTATTTCACTCACGACTCTTGCAGTATTCCAATGGTTTAATGCATGGAATTGCAGATCCGAAAGCAAATCTATTTTTCGAATGAATCCATTTTCTAATAAATTTCTGGTTGGTGCGACAATGATTGTTATCCTTCTTCAATTGTTCGCAGTTTATAATCCTTTTATGCATAAATTTTTGCACACTACACCACTTGAGTTTTCTGAATGGTTTACAATCATTCTAATTGCAGGGTCAATTATTTTAGTTGAAGAAATACGTAAATTCTTTTATCGAAGAAAATTAATTAAAGTGACCGTTCTTGTGAATTAATCAAGTTTCTTTTTTCTATTTATTTTGTTATATTTTCTTTATGTCTTTATCTATCGGAATTGTGGGATTGCCAAATGTCGGAAAATCGACGCTTTTTAATGCGTTGACCCAAAAAAGCGTACCAGCTGAAAATTATCCATTTTGTACAATAGATCCTTCTGTCGGTATTGTTCCTGTGCCAGATGAACGCTTGACTAAACTTTCTGAAATTTCTAAATCAAAAAAAACTATACCAGCAATAGTGGAATTTGTTGATATTGCTGGTTTGGTTAAAGGTGCATCGGAGGGTGCAGGATTGGGTAATAAATTTCTTTCTCATATTCGTGAAGTAGATGCCATAATTGAAGTGGTGCGAATTTTTGAGGATTCAAATATGATTCATGTTCATGACAAGATTGATCCGCTTTTTGACATAGAAGTAATTAATTTTGAATTGGAGCAAGCGGGAATTAAAAAACCGACACTTTATGTTTTGAATACTTCTGAGGCGATAGATAATATAAAAAAAGATTTTATTTCCAAACTTCCTGGACCGCATATAGAAGTTGATCCAATTTTTGGTATTGGCTTAGATAACCTTATTAAAGCTAGTTATGATTTGTTAAATTTAATTACTTTTTTTACTACTGGAGAAGATGAATCACGTGCTTGGACTACTGTTCGCGGAGCTACAGCACCTATTGCTGGAAAATCTATTCATACTGACTTTCGCGATAAATTTATTCGAGCGGAAGTGGTGGCTTATGAAAAACTGATAGAAGCAGGTTCGTTTGTCAAAGCGAAAGAAAAAGGTTGGGTTCGCACAGAAGGAAAAGATTATATTGTAAAAGATGGGGACGTGATAGAATTTTTAATTTAATTTAATTATGAAAAAAGAAATTAAAATTTTTTGTTCACAAGATTGGAAAGATTATGAACTTCTGGATACGGGTGAAGGGGAGAAACTGGAAAAATTTGGCCAATATATTTTTGTACGTCCTTATGAAGATGCCGTTTGGAAAAAAACCTTGAATGAAAAAGAGTGGGAAAAAGCCGATGGAAAATTTTGGAGTTCTAAGGTCGGAGCGAAAGCTGGATGGAAGTTAAAAAATCCCGAGGGTAACCCTTGGGGAAACTCTCTTAAGGGTTACCCTCGGGATTTTAAGTGGGAGATGTCATATAAAGATATCAAATTTTTAGCTTCTCCCACGCCTTTCAGGCATTTAGGTTTTTTTCCAGAACAAGCAGTTCACTGGGATTTTATAGAAGAAAAAATTTCCCGAGTTTCCCGAGGATTATCCTCGGGAAACTCCCCAAAGACCGTCTTTAAACCTAAGTTTTTAAACTTGTTTGGCTACACTGGTGTCGCAAGTCTTTTTGCTTTGCATGCTGGCGCAGAAGTGACTCATATAGATGCCTCAAAACAAACGTTAGAATTAGTTAAAGAAAATCAAAAACTTAATAGTCATTTGGGTTTAGATAAAATGCCAATGAGAATTATTTGCGAAGATATCGTTAAATTTATTGAAAGAGAAGAAAAAAGAGGAAATAAATATGATGCCGTGATAATGGATCCGCCGAAATTTGGCAGGGGACCCAAAGGGGAAACTTGGGAAATAGAAAAAGATTTATCAAAACTTCTTTCTCAAGTGCGAAAAATTTTAAGTGATAAACCACTTTTTGTTATTTTAAATTCTTATGCTGTAGATTCTTCTTCACTGTCTTTGGGTTATGCGTTGGAAAATGCTATGTCCGGACTTAACGGAGAAGTTTCTTCTGGGGAACTTTGTTTGCTAGAAAAATCTAACGGTAGAAATATCTCACTTTCTAATACTGCTATTTGGGGGAGTAAAAAATAAAGAAATAACTTTTAATTTTCATAGTTTTTTATGTTATAATAAAAAGATGGAAACAAAACCAAAAGTTTTAAGGTGGGCGCTTATTATAGGCATTTTAGTTGTTTTAAATTTATTTTTTAATTATACTATTTCTCTATTTTATAAAGAGCCGGATTATAATACTTATTTTACTCAGCCACAGGTTGTTGAACCAATAACAACCAAAGAATCATGTTTAAAAGTTGGAGGACAATGGACTCAAAGTCCAGCACCTAAAGACAGATACGCAGTTCCGACTCCGGCTAGTTATCCTCAGATGACAAGTTATTGCGACCCGAATTTTACCAAGCAACAAGAATTCAATGATGCGCAAAAAATTTATCAAAGGAATATTTTTATAATACTTATAGTTTTGGGTGTAATTTCTCTTGTTTTAGGTGCATTTCTTGCTAATGAAATTGTTACTTTTGGGCTTTCTTGGGGCGGTGTGTTGTCGCTTATCATTGCATCTATGCGATATTGGGGGGCGGCTGATAATTTAATTAGAGTTTTAATTTTAGGTTTTGCTTTGGTAGTTTTAATTTGGTTAGCTATAAAAAAATTCGGGAAATAGACTATTCTAATATTCCATAGAATTATAGAATGAATATTTGGGATGAAAAATTACGATCATAAAAAAATTGAATTAAAGATTCAGAAAGAATGGGAAAAGAAAAAAATTTATTCTGCATCTGAAAAATCAAAAAAGCTAAAATTTTATGGATTAATTGAATTTCCATATCCGTCTGGCGATGGGCTTCATGTGGGACATATTCGCAGTAATACCGCTATGGATATTATTTCTCGTAAACGCAGAATGGAAGGCTATAATGTTCTTTATCCTATTGGTTGGGATGCATTTGGTTTACCAACGGAGAATTATGCTATTAAGACGGGTAAGAAGCCGGCTGTTGTTACTAAAAAAAATACGGATACATTCAGAAAGCAACTCAAAGAACTCGGTTTTTCTTTTGATTGGTCTCG
>JBBUIR010000012.1:0-2947 GCA_038055245.1 Patescibacteria group bacterium
TTCATATCTTCAATAATCTTTATCCTGAGCTTGTCGAAGGATTCTTTTGTGTACTGTTTATTTAAAATACAATATTTCTTTTTTCTAAGCCCAACACAACCAAAACAGTATTCGCATTCAAGGCATAAATCCAAATATTCAGAATATCTTGAAGAAGACCATAAACAATATTTTTCCGCATAACCATCTACACAACAACTGCAATTCCCCAATAATTCAGAATACCAGCAACCATCGGAATCAATATTGGACTTTTCATATTGACCACGAACACAATTGTAAGAATCCTCAGAATTATTGATTGTATTACAATTATGACAATTTTTACAATCTAACAAATAATCCCCATCAGAATTATATACTTTGAAATTGAAATTCTGTCTATGAACTGCTTCCTTTTGAATTATTTCTTCAAAGTGTTTTTTATGATTTTGAATAGAATTATATGAGCCAAAATTGAATGATTTTAATTTATCCAGATATTTTTCTCTTTCATATTGAATATTTTCTATACAATAAGATTTGCCCCGCAAATTCCAACACATAAAACAATTTTGACAATTACGACAATCATAAAGAAAATAGGAATCTACACAATCACGAGAATGTCTGGAATAAAAAAGCTTGTAGAAATGGTGGCATTCTCCAGAATCGTAAGATTTTTCACAATTAAAACAGATAGCCATGTCAACGGAATTTTTAACTCTTACATTTCTATATGAATAGAGCAAATCCTCACATTCTTCCATCGAGCGAGATAAATAACAATTTTTGGAATTCCAAACATCATCGCACCAGTCACATCCGGTATTTTTAGCACCATTTTGATGTGGGTGTGGAACTTTTTCTTGAAGTTTCTGTAATTGTTCAAAAAAAGACCTTTTTTCATTATAATCCTGCCCATAATCCATGGCATCCCATTTGTCACTATACCATTCCGTGAGAGTATAAATTGGATACCTATTTTTTTCCGGTAAGACTGTAATTAAATTTACTCCTGAAAGATCGGATTTACCTTTACGAAACTTTCCAAATAACCAAAAAGATAAATGCAATTTTATCCGACAAAAAAAGCATAGCGTCGGCAATTCAATACCGACTTTTTCATATAAAGAAAATTCTCCCTCTGTAATGGTAAATTCATCCCCACAGTGCTCACAAGTTTTATTTTCTTTTTGCATATTACTTATGTCAAAGAGTCTCTTTGACATCTTCTTTGTACTCAAAAACTTTGACTCTAGCAGCTCGAATTACACGATCGCCAAGCTTATATCCTTTTTGAATAACTTCAGAAATCTTATGATTGTCCTCTTTTTTATCAGTTAAAACCATTTCTATGGATTGATGAATACTTGGATCAAAATTTTTCCCAACTTCCCCGATTTCTTTTACTCCATATTCTTCAAATACGGCATTTAATTGAGTATGAATATATTCCACTCCCTTGCGCCAGCTTTCATCCACTTTAATCCAAGTGTCTTTATTTGCAAAGGCCATATTGAAGCTATCTAATACAGTTAAAAATCTCGTAAGTATGTGTTCACGCATTGCTTCCGAAAAATTTACTCTCCTGTCATCTTCTTGTTTTCTATAATTGATAAAATCCGCCCGTTCTTTTTGCCAACCAGTTAAATATTCAATTTTTGTGGCGTTAAGCTCGTAGTTTTCAGCCTTACATGTCTTCAAATCAGCCCTCATTTTCTTTAAGGTCTTTTTTAAATCTTCTTCACCATCTTCATTAAATTCAAACTCAAGAACCTCAGATTCATTTTCTTTAGGCTCTAATGGTTCTGAAACTTCGGGTTTTTTATCTTCCTCTTCTGCCATAAATATATGTTAGCATAAATTTTAAAAAAATCCGTACCGGCAAAAATATTGTTTTTTATTTTTTATCTCTTAGACCATTGCGGAGCTTTACGAGCTTTCTTGAGACCGAATTTTCTGCGTTCTTTAGCTCTAGGATCACGTTTTAGATATCCTAAAGCTTTTAATTTGTGTCGCAATTCTATATCAGATGAAACTAGTGCGCGAGCTAAACCATGTCTAATAGCTTCAGCTTGAGAATGAATTCCCCCGCCTGACACTTTTGCCTCAACCATCCATTTATGATTCATTTTTTCTTGAATACCAATGCCTTTTATTATTGGATCTCCAACTAAGCGACGCTGTTCTTCTGTTTTAAAATATTCTTTTACATCTTTTCCATTAACAATAAAACCGGCCTTCACAGCTTGCCAAATACGCACTCTAGCAGTTGAAGTTTTTCTTCTTCCCACTGCTTCGACATATATTTCTTTTAATTTTTCTTTTGTTGTTTTCTTCTCCATAATTTATTAAATCTAATCTTTAACTTCTAAATTTTTAACCATTTCCCTTCTTAATTTATTTCCCGGAAGCATATGATACACAGCAAGTTTTATTAATTCTTTCAAACCTTTTTTTTCTGCTGTTTCTGTACCTTTTAAAACACGAAGTCCGCCTCGATACCCAGAATATCTTGTATGATAAATTTCTTCTAATTTTTTAGCGGTAATTTTAAGTTTTGAAGCATTTATTACTTTAACTTTAAAACCTGAGTAAATATGTCTTTCATATGAAGCATTAGTTTTACCAATAAGTGAAGAGGCTATTTCACTAGCAACTCTACCTAGTGTTCTTCCTTCTGCATCTATTATTTTTGTATCATTTTTTTTCATGGTTATCTTTTAGTTTAAGTAAATTCTATAATTGCCATTTTTGCTCCATCCGCTTTTCTAGCTCCCAATTTTAAAACTCTAATATAACCGCCATTTTTATCCATATATTTTGGAGCAATAACTTCAAAAAGTTTTTTAACTTCTTTACTGCGATTTGAAAGTTTAGAAATAATAATTCTGCGTGTTGCCATATCGCCTTTTTTTGCTTTTGTTACAAGTTTTTCTATGAATGGACGCAATTCTTTCGCTTT
>JBBUIR010000013.1:0-4969 GCA_038055245.1 Patescibacteria group bacterium
GATTGCCTGCGGCTGGTCTCCGGCCGGTTTGAAAGGCGAGTTTAGTTTGAACATATTTTTGGGGATTCGGATAAATTTGTAGTTTTGAATCGGTCTCTAAACGCAAAAATTTCCTTGGTTTGGTCCCAAGGGGCGTCTGTATATTAACAAAGGCAAAGGAAAAGTAAAGGAAATTAGATTTTAATGAAAGTCATAGGAATATTTTTAATTATTATATGACAATTTGGAATATAACACAATGGAATATTATTATATAGATATCAATATGGTTAAAGCGATTTACTCCAAAGATCATAAATACATTGTTGAGCAGCTAAAAAAAGCTCGCCAAGAGGCCGGATTAGATCAAATAAGAGTAGCTAAATTACTCGGCAAAACTCAATCTCATATCTCAAAAGTTGAAGCTGGACAGAGGCGTATTGATATTGTCGCGTTGAAAGAATTTTCTCGGATTTACAAAAAGCCGATTGATTATTTTTTGAAATAACAATGACAACAAAAAACAAAATATCCAAAGAGGCAGTACGTTGCCTTCAATATTCGAGGAGTAAGATGTTGAGCTATTTGAATAAAATAGTTAGTGATAAAGATTTTAGTTACCGTACTTTTGGAACAGCTATCGAGGAACATCTTACCGATGTACTCGTTAAAATATTTACGGAAGGAGGATTTATAAAAAGTAAGTCTGATTATGTTATCGCACCTAATAAAAACTATTTTCCCGATTTTGAGTTAAAAATCACGCCAAATATTGCTATCGAATTTAAGTCCGGAAATAAAAACCAATATAGAAAAGAAAAGTGGGTTGCTGTTAAAAACAGCGAGAATGATATGGGCACACTTAATGAATGGCCACGAAAAATTTCAAAATTTGGAGGAGAAAATATTTATTATATTTTTGTTATCTATAATTTTAATGACAAAATTAAAGAAGTTTTAGATGTTGTAGTAGCTCCATTTTACCAATTTATAGGGCTTAATAGTGACGGGTTGCTTAAATATAGAGAAAAAGATGGCAATCTGCGACCAAAGAATTTTGGAGTAGAGCCGCTTATTAAAACCCTAAAGCAGTTCGAGGAATTGCTTAATAAAACTATAATTTATAGATCAAAGCGTATTATTAAAAGACATAGACTTATCATCAAAAAGACTCCTGCCTCTTAAAAGAAGGCTGGGCTAGTCGTTCTGTTGTTTTGTTTTTTACTAGGATTTAATTTCGGTTTATCTATAGGATAAATTCCCTCATCTTCGGATATAGTTAAGTTTCGTAAATATTTTGATGTTGTTTCCGGTATGTCGCTTTTATATTTATAGCCATTACTTGATCGGTAATCCACCTTTTTAATCTTATCTCCAACAATTTTTTTGTATTTTGGGTCTATATCTATTCCAATATAATTCCTCCCGAGTCTTTTAGATGTAAGTGCTGTTGTCCCAGCTCCCATAAAAGGATCTAAGACCACATCTCCTTCATCGGTTGTCATTAGAATTAAACGCTCTAACAACGGCTCTGGAAGCTGGCATGGATGGGCGTCTCGGCGGGCATTGTGTCTAATACGATGTATGTCTGCCCACACATCGCTTAATAGTGTTCCATAGGGATTGATTTGACTCTTTTTGCCTCCATAATCTTTTATCATTTCTCCACAACTTCTACATTTTTTATGTGGCGATCTGAGCTCATGGAATTTAAATCCTTTAGGGATTTTTGTGTAAAAAAGTATACCATAATGAGCAGGCAATAATGTTTTGCCTAACGGCGTGCTCATTGAGTCCCAAGCTATCCAGTGTTTAAAGATAGCAATTTTATTAAGATGATTCGCAAAATAGACCAACCATTTTGGGATATTGTGTACCAAAATTGAACCAGTTGGCTTTGTAATTCTAACCATCTCGCTAAGCCACTGCTCACACCATTTTATATAATCTTCAGCGTTTTTTTTATCCTTATAATTCCCATATTTTTTGTTTAGATTAAAAGGGGGATCTGCAAATGTTGTATCTATCGAATTATCTGGTATCTTTCGCATTTCTTCTATCGCGTCCCCGCACAGAATTTCATTTAGAGGGAGCTTTCTATATTTTTTAGTTTCTAATATTAGCTCCGGTAAAACAATTGGGGTAGAATTTTCTTCCCGAATAACATCTAGTACTATTCCTTGAATTGAAATATCCCGATCATTTCGCAAAATAATCGGCTCCATGTTTTTGTTTGCCGGTTGCAAACGAATATACCCATTTTCTTTATAGAACTTCTTTAATGTTGCTTCTTGGTTATCTATGAGAGCCACTACTTTTTGTCCGTTTTCAGCAGTTTCCTGATGCCTTACTAAAACAATATCTCCGTCGTTGATATTTTCCTCAACCATGCTATTGCCGATTACGCGGAGGGCATAAACTTCTGATGAGGATGGTATTTTACTTTTTGGGACAGCAATCGTTTCTTTTAATACATCAAATAAGGTAAGAGGTAGCCCGGCTGCGATAGTCCCTAAGAGGGGAACCTGAATTAGTTCACTAGATTTTCTTATTTCAATCCCTCTTGGTTGGTTATTAGCTTTGGTTAAATAACCCTTTTTTTCTAAGGCCTCAATATGTTGATGAATCGTTGAAACCGAAGACAGTCGGAAATGCCTTTTAATTTCCTCAAGAGCTGGAGAGACACCATGTTTTTTATTATAAGTTGTAATAAAATCCAAAATTTGTTTTTGCCGTTTGGTGAGCATATTGTAATTATAACAAGCCGTTTGTTCGTTCGCCTGTGGATAACTTTTCGGTTTATTTTCGGTAGTATTTATGCTATTGTCAAAATGCCGAAAAATAGAGCAAAATTTTATTTTTTAGTTTTTTATTTAAAATATGAAAAATCAAAATAAAAATTTTATAAAATGTGATTTTTGCGATTTTGGGGCAATAGATAATTTCCAAAAGGTTTGGAAAAAATTCACGATAGACAAAAAAGGCGAATATAAAGAAGACAGAAAATTCAATGGAGGTGATTTTGAAGAACCGACAGGTGGAGATAATGTTCATTTATGCGAAAAACATTTGAAAAAATGGATGGAAGGAAGAATTTAACTCCGGCATATTAACTTTTAAAAAATTAGTTAAATTATATTTTTCCCAACCTTTCGACTTCATTCCTACTTTCGCAATTGCTACGGCGGGCAAGTAGAACCAACAAAAAATTAGGAGAATAAATTAATGGCGACCACGCTTAGAAATAGAGGATTGGGACACAAAATATGAATGATAAAGAAGAAAAATTTGAAAAGCTCGGTAATTTCACAAATGCAATGGGCGCGACTAGATTGCTATTGCTTCAAAGGGCCAACAAACACGGGTTTTTAATTGAGGCTTTAGTGTTATACGCGGCGCTTGTTGATGGATTTTGCCGTATAGCACTTGTGCTTGAACAGCAGATTAAAAATAAGAGTTCTGATTTCGATGTACGATATATTCATCAAGGCGAGAACGATAAAATTTATTTCAATGAAAGAAATGTATACAAGTTGACTTATGAAAAATGCATTATAGAAGAAGACCTATTTAATGAAATTAATACACTTTACGATGTTAGGAATAAGGCCATACATCAATTTTTTATAAGCGAAATTGAATACGCTCATCTAGGTTTAGTTTTAGAAAGATATGAGCTAATTTTTCATCGGCTATGGAATATTGTATATGGGTTAGAATCAGAGCAAATCCACAAAGGTATAGGAATGACGATATCTGGGAAGATAACCGATAAAAACAGAGTCAAGATTTTTGAAAATATCACGAAGAAGATTGGCACCAATGATAAGGAAAAATTAGCAAAAATTTTAGGCCCCAAGCTAATTAAAAACATTAATAAATTTTCGGAAGACATCGAAAGAAGTAGGATAGCAGATGAAATTCATGACGAGATAGAAATTAGCGAAGAAAAGATGAAAATCCCCCCTGGATTTGCATCGGTGAAAGAAATCACAAAATGGGCAGAAAGAAGAGGATTTTTCAAAAAATGTATCTGTGGGCATGAAAAAGTGCACCACATTGATACGAATAAACTAAAAGAAACAACTGGTAATTTGGATAGCTACATTAAAAAATGCAAGGTAAAAAAGTGTAGGTGTAAAAAGTATGAAGAATAGCGCACCCTGGTCAATAAAAAAATTAGGAAATACAACAAAAGCTTGTATAAAAAATGGGAATAGGCTTTTAGAAGATGCAAAATATCTATTTGATTTTGGGAGTTATGCATCGGCGTATGCATTATCAAAATTAGCCCAAGAAGAATTTGCAAAAAGTTTTATATTGAAACTGGTAGAAGCGGGATCGTTAAAATGGACAATGGAAGTAAGAAAATCGTTGAAGCATCATGTATCTAAACAGCTTATGGGGATTATCCTTGAGTACCTTAATCCGAGCACGGAAGAATTTTTTAAAATGCTCAAAGATAATACATTATTTAAAAAACCGACTAAGGTTTCTGATGCAATAAATATCTATATTCATGAAGTTTTAAGAAGATGGGAGTCGCAAAATTGGGACTGGGCCGAAGATCCAAGATACGATGAAGAAGCGAAATCGGTATATAGAGGGAAAGAAGAGAAGTTAAAACAGGATGCTATCTATATAAAAATTTCTAAAGATGGCCAAGCTATTAATTTTCCAACAAAATTTGAACAAGTAGATGCCGAAGAAGAGATAGAAAAAGCTGGAAGGTATGGCCAATTTTTAAATTTAAAAGGAGATTTAAGATATAAAGAAATAGCCGAGATATTTAGAGCATTAAAATATTAAGTTTTGATGTGCTTTGGCCAATAAAAATAGAGGAGATTTTTAGGAGAG
Source organism: Patescibacteria group bacterium (assembly GCA_038055245.1). Classification (GTDB taxonomy): domain Bacteria; phylum Patescibacteriota; class Minisyncoccia; order Phycocordibacterales; family UBA9973; genus UBA9973. Next base: position 4,837 of record JBBUIR010000013.1, read on the forward strand.
AAGATGGTAAAATAAAACTATGACCTTTGAAGAATACCAAAAAAAATCAAGAGAAACGGCGATTTATCCCGATAAGGGTAAAAATTTTATTTATCCGACTTTGGGATTGGCGGGCGAAGCCGGAGAGATCGCG
>JBBUIR010000014.1:0-2467 GCA_038055245.1 Patescibacteria group bacterium
TAGCAAGTGAAATAATATCTTTAGGCGTTAAACCGAGTTTTTTACGCATATCTTGTATCACTCGCACAAGTTCGCGATAATCCCCTTCTTGTTTTAGTTCTGGACTGATATTAATATCTAGTTCTATTTCATTTTCTATAAAATTATCAGAAATTATTTCTTTCACATTTATTTCTTCTTTGATTAAATCAATATATTCATTTGATAATTTTTCACTTTCTACTTTTAACTTAAGCGAAGCGAGAGGCTGTCGCACTTTTATTTCGGCTTTTTGACGAGCTTCAAGACCTAAAGAAACTACTTCTCGTGCTTTTTGCATTTTTTCAATAACATGAACTCTCCCAAGGCCAGGCTTTAAGAATTTCCAAAAACCTGGCTTTTTATTATATTCAGGCCAATTTTCCAAATGCACACTTTCTACGTCGTTTTTATTTTTTAATTTTAACCAAATATCTTCCGCAGTAAATGGTGCAAATGGCGCCATTACTTTCGCAAGAGTTTTTAATACAAAATATAAAGTCTGTTTCGCATTTTTATCACCATCTTTTATTCTGTTTCTTGAACGACGTAAATACCAAGTAGAAAGATCATCTATAAAATCACGAATAGCTCTGGTTGGTTCAAGTAATTTATAATTATCAAGATTTTCCGTTGAAAGTTCTATTAGTTTATCCAATTTAGCTAAAATCCATTGATCAAGAATATTGGAACTCTTAAGGTCCGACCTTTCCAAATTCTTATCACGATACAGTTCATAAAATGCCAACACATTGTAAAGCAGTCCAAAAACTTGTCGATGAAGTTCAAGTATTGTTTTTTCATCAAAATTCTTCGACTCGCCAGCTTGATTTACCGAATACATCCAAAAACGAAGCGTGTCCACACCGTATTTTTCCATCATTACCCAAGGGTCGACAATATTGCCAAGAGATTTCGACATTTTTTTACCAGAAGCGTCCAGTAAGTGTCCGAGACAAATAACATTCTTAAAAGCCTTGCCACGGCCCATCAATACGCCGACAGCATGAAGAGTATAGAACCATCCGCGAGTCTGGTCAATTGCTTCGGAAATAAAATCCGCCGGAAAACCTTTTCCATCTACCCATTTTTTATTTTCAAATGGATAATGATCTTGCGCGAATGGCATAGCGCCGGAATCAAACCAGACATCCATAACTTCTTTGGTGCGTGTTAAATTATCACCACATGAACAAATTAGATTTATCTCATCAACATAAGGCCTATGCAAATCAAGTTCATAATTTTCATTATGAGGAAGAAAAACGAAATCAAATTCTCTAATTTCAGCATTTTTAAGAGGATCAAATGGATTATTTGTACTTGATAAATTATCTAACAATAACCCCCTGACTACAAAACTTAAAGCATTACTTGTTCCTGCGTGACCAACAATTAAAATATTTTTATCAGAGTATTTCGTTTCCAATTCATAAATAAATTGACCAACCCTTTTAATCATGTCTGCAAAACTCTCACTATCAGACAAAATTTCATTTGGTTTATCTAAATAATCTTCATCATAATATTTGTTATAAATAGCCCTATTTTTACCTTCAAAAAAAGAACTCGTTTCCCATTCTTGAATTCGTTTATCATAAATAACTTTTTCAAACGAAAAATTACTCTGCTCACAAATTATCTTAGCAGTTTCTTTTGCTCTATTAAATGGTGAAGAAATAACAATATCAATTTTTTCTTTAAAATTTCTAGAACTTTCTAATACCTGTGCCTTCCCTTTCTCTGTTAATTTAGCATTGTGATTCAAATCTTTATAATAAGTGTTTATTTTAAGATTATTCTCTGCTTCACCATGTCGCATCACAAAATATTTATTTCCGGACTTTTTTGTTTTCTCTTTCAATTCTTTCACGCTTCCGATGACATCAATTTTCTTGCAAGATTCACAAATCCAAACCGGAAGCGGACTTCCCCAGTATCTTTCGCGAGATATTGCCCAATCTTTAATATCTTTCAACCATTCACCAAAACGCCCATCACGAATATGTGTTGGTTCCCAATTTATTTCTTTATTTTCATCAATCATCTGACTCTTGATTTTCGGATCGGACATTTTTATATACCAAGAATCGCGAGCATAGTAAATAAGCGCAGTTTTACAACGCCAACAATGCGGATATGAGTGTTCATATTTTTCTTTCTTAAATAATAGACCTCTATGCGCTAAATCTTTGATAACATCCACTGCTACCTCTTCATCTCGAACAAATCTACCTTCTAAAAATCCTGTACCCAATAAAAATTTACCATCAAGGCCTACGAGATGATGTTTCGGCAATCCAATTTTTGTTCCTAATAGAAAGTCATCCTGACCATACATCACGGCAGTGTGAACTACACCTGTACCGTCAACAGTCGTGACAAAATCTGCACCATAAACTTTATATGCTTTTTCTAATTTCTGTTTTTCATTTTTAGAGATATTATT
>JBBUIR010000015.1:0-2499 GCA_038055245.1 Patescibacteria group bacterium
ATTCTATGAGTGCCGGGCCTTTTAATTTTTCTACCAGCTTTTTATATTTTCCGGATACTAAAAAAGAGGATATTTTAAAGTTTAGCGGTTATTGGGAAGACGTTAATGAAGGTAACGTTGAAGGAATGCCTACGAGTAAACTGCCTGATGATATAAAAGACGTTTCTGATACGATTATAACTCAAGCGCTTGTATGTCCGGAGACTGGTTGGCGTTTTAATATAGCTCAAAATGAACTTATTTTTTATAAAGAAAACAATATTCCGCTTCCGCGATATCATTTTGACGTGCGAATAAAAAATAGTCTAAAATATATGACTGTGTTGCAGTCATATCCATATACTTGTTTTTATTGTAAGAAAGACGTTGAAGCATATTATTTACCGGAATGGAATTATCAAAAAATTGCCTGTGAAGAATGTTATAAACAGAATATAAACTAAATATCAATCTACGCTATAGCGTAGATGAAAGGTTTTAAAAATGGAATACAAAAATGAAAACAAAATATGCCAGAATTGCAAAAAAGACTTCACGATTGAACCGGAAGATTTTAACTTTTATGAGAAAATAAAAGTTCCTCCGCCGACATGGTGTCCGGAATGCAGGCTTATACGACGTCTTGCTTATCGTGAAGATAGGCCTCTTTATAAAGATAAATGTGATAAATGCAAAAAAGATATTATAAGCATTTTTAATCCTGAAAGTCCTTTTATTGCGTATTGTAATTCTTGTTGGCACGGAGATTCTTGGGATGGAACAGATTATGGCAGGGATTACGATTTTTCTAGGCCATTTTTTGAACAATTTTATGAATTACAAAAAGTTGTTCCATGTCAGGCAGTTGGTTCACAAAACTGTACGGATTGTTTTTACTCTAATGGAAATATTCGTTGCAAAAATTGTACTCTTGCTTTTGACGGTTATGAATCCATTAATTGTTACAATTGCCAAAATCCAGGTTTTACCCGCGATTCTTTAGATTCGGATATTTTGATAAATGGCGACCATTGTTATGAAACTGTAAATTCAAATAATATATATAATACAAAATTCGCCTATTTCTCTAGTGATTGTATAGATTCTTCTTTTCTTTTTAATTGCATAGGATGTTCAAGTTGTTTTGGTTGTGTAAATTTGAGAAATCAAAAATATTGTATTTTTAATAAAAAATATAAAAAAGAAGAATATCAAAAAGAAATTAAAAGATGGGATCTAGGGAATTATAAAATTATCCAAGAGGCAAAAGAGAAATTCTGGCAATTTTATTACAAAATTCCCAGACGTTTCGCCTTAATTGTAAATTCTAAGAATATCACAGGGGACGATATTAAAAATACAAAAAATTGTCAGAACTGTTTTTCTACTATTATGGGCGTAGAAAACTGCAAGTATATTTTTCTTTGTGGTCTTTTATTGAAAGATAGTTACGATATGACCTTTGGTGGAGGCACCTCAGAATTATATTATGAAAATTCTGGAGGGATGCAGTCACAAAGATGTTTCTTTGGCCGCGCTCCTTATAACTCAAGAGATATTGAATATTCAGAAAAAATTTATAATTGCTCAGATTGTTTTGGTTGTGCAAAATTAGAACATAAAAAATATTGTATTTTAAATAAACAATTTACAAAAGAAGAATATGAAAAATTAATTCCTAAAATAAAAAAGCATATGAATAATATGCCTTATATTGATAAAAAAGGTAGAGTCTATAAATATGGTGAATATTTCCCAAGTGAATTTTCTTTGTGGGCCTACAATGAGACATGGGCACAGAAATATTTTCCTTTAACGAAAAAGGAAGCACTAGAAAAAGGTTTTAAATGGTATGACGAAGAAACTAGGGATTATAAAGTAACTATAAAGGCACAAAATCTTCCGGATAGTATTGATAATGTTACTGATTCTATTTTAGATGAAGTTATAGAATGTGAACATCAAGGAATCTGTAATGAACAATGTACGACAGCTTTTCGAATTTTACCCAACGAATTACAATTTTACAGACAAATGAATTTAGCCTTGCCTCATTTATGTCCCAGTTGTCGTTATGGACAACGTATTAAGATTAAGAATCCACCAAAGCTTTGGCATAGAAAATGTATGTGTAATGGGGTAGAATCAGAGAACAAAGAATATAAAAATACCATTGAACATTTTCATGGTAAGAATCATTGTCAGAATGAATTTGAAACGGCTATAAGCGATGAAAGAAAAGAAGCAGTATATTGCGAAAAATGCTATCAAGCTGAATTTGTATGATTAAAAAAATAAAAACAAAATTAGAATATTTTAAATATACTATACCAATGATTTGGCAAGTAATTAGGTTTCGATTAAAAGTTTGGTGGCATAATATTAAAAATTAACCTATCATATATGATATATTAAAGAATTTGCTACAGTATACTGTAGCAAACTAGAAAAAGATTATGGAGTATAAAAATGAAAACAAAATATGCCAGAATTGCAAAAAAGACTTCACGATTGAACCGG
>JBBUIR010000016.1:0-2791 GCA_038055245.1 Patescibacteria group bacterium
TTGTAAAAGGACTGTCTTCAAAAGAAGAAACCTCACGAAGCAAGAAATATCTAAGTGCATCTACCCCATACTCATTCACAATATCCCGCGGATCAACAACATTACCCAGTGTTTTAGACATTTTTATTCCACCATCACCGGTGATAAAACCATTCACGACAATTTGATGAGAATTTGGCAAATCTGCCGCTATTAACATGGCTTGCCACATAGCCCCTTGAAAACGAGTATTGTCTTTGCCGCAATATTGCGTAGGGTTTCCATTTATCCAATATTTTTCAAACTGTTCTTTATTTTCTGGCCAGCCTAAAGTAGAAATATAATTAACCAGTGCGTCAAACCAAACATACATTACATGCTCCTCGTCATTCGGCACCGGTATTCCCCAAGGCATTTTTGATTTTAATCTGGAAATTGAAAAATCTTGCAAACCATTCTTCACAAATGTTTTTATTTCATTAAAACGAAAATCCGGCACTATTAAATTTTGATTTTTTTTGTAAAAATCAAGTAGTTTATCTTCAAACGCTGAATATTTGAAAAAATAATTTTCTTCATTAATTATCTCCAATTCTATACCAGGGTGATCTTTACATTCGCCATTTGTTAATTCAGAATCGGTTTTTTCACTCTCACATCCGACACAATATTTGGCTTCATAATTTTTTTTATAAATATATCCATTTTTATACACCCGATTCCAAAATTCCTGCGCAGATTTTTTATGATGTTCATCCGTAGTACGAACAAAATGCGCGTCATCAGTTATTCCAAACATTTTTAGCTGTTCCTTAAAAGTTTCAAACCCTTGATTAACAAAATTTTGCACTTTTATTTTTTTTTCTTTAGCTTTTTCATATACTTTAATACCATGTTCATCCGTACCAGTATTAAAATACACATCATATCCAATGAGTTTTTTATAACGAGCAATCGTATCCGCTCGCACAAGTTCAAGCGCATGCCCTATATGAAGAGGCGCATTTACATAAGGCAGTGTTGTTGTAATGTAAAAATTATTTTTTGTCATTACTTATTTCTGGAAGAAATTTTCTTTTTTTCAAGATCACTCATTAGTTCCATTATAAAAACTGCTACAGGAATTGCAAGAACTAATCCCCAAAATCCACCCAACTCAAAACCTATTAAGGCGGCAAGAATTACTACAAGAGGAGAAAGACCTACCACATTTTTTATAATAAGAGGAGTAAAAAGAAAAACTTCAAACTGATGAATTATTAAATAAGCTCCAGCGACCATTAATGCGCTTGAAATTCCTCCAGAAAGATAAGAAAAAGAAATAGCTGGGATAAGCGCAATTAAAATACCATAAGGTACAAGTACCATTATTCCTGCAATAATAGCTAAAAGAAGAGCATATTGAATTCCTAAAAGAGAGAGCACTAAATAAGTCAAAATAGCGATAAGAATACCTAAGAGCATCTGTCCCTTCATCCAAAGAGCTATCTTTCGGCGTGAACGTTCCCATAAATCTACTGCATATTCTTCATGTTCTATAGGCAAAATAATCCTTAAAAAATTTTCTATTCCTTTTTCTTGAATTGAAAGATAAAAAGAAATAAGAACAATAAGCACTACATTAAAAATACTTCCAAACGCCACAGAAAGAACTTGAAAAAATCCTCCAGAAAGATTAGTAATAAAAGCATTAGAAGTAGAAATAAGAGTCGTAAGAGACAAGCTGTGTGAAAGGTTATTTATGATATCTTTAGCTCCCGAAAACGCATCATTTTTAAAATAATTTAAAAATGAAGAATCTGGTATATAAGAAGATAAAAAAACAGAAAAATTATAAACTTCAGTTATTAAGAGTGGAGTAAAAAAATAAAATAAAAGAGCCAAGAAAAGAATTGTGGTAATATATAAAACAACCACTCCAAAAACCCGATCAATTTTTATCCTTCTAAAATAGGGAATAGCCGATTCTACAAAAGAAGCTATTATAACAGCAGTCAAAATAACAAGAAGAATATCCCGCAAAAGCCAAAATAAATAAAATCCAACCACAACCAAAAAGAATCGGATTATTGTGCCGGTAGTTATTGAAATAGAAGTAATATCACTCTTTTCAAACATATGGATATAATACCACAAAAATATCCAATTTTGAAATATCTAGAACTTAAAATCTTTTAAAAATTTTGATTTATCTTTAAAAGGCCCAATGAGGGCTAAATTGAGTTTATTATTTCTAAAAATATTTTTTGCCAAAATTTGTATTTGATTTGCTGTAACTTTTCTAATCTCTTCCGCTTTTTTTTCTGGATTTTCTATTTCTTTTTTTAATAACTCTTGTCCGCCATAAAAATTAGCAATATCATCGCTTGATTCCAGGGAAAGTTTCATGTTTCCTATTAAACATTCTTTGACTTTATTTAATTCATCAATACCAACTTTTTTTGTTTTGAGTTTTCTGCATTCTTCTAATACTGCTTCCATAACTTCATAAATTCTTTTATTATCCACGCCGGCGGATATTTGAAAAAATCCATGGTCGGTATAAGGATCATTATAGGCGCGGACATAATAGCCAACACCCATTTCTTCACGTAATTTCTGAAAAAGTCGTGAACTCATTCCACCGCCTAAAACTCCGGCTAAAACAGAGAGTACGGCATTTTTTTTATCAAATAAATTCAAACTGCGAACGCCTAAAACAAAATGGGTTTGATCTGTTTTTTTAAAATTAACCAAGACCTGCGGTTTAGTTTGTATTTCCTTTACTTTCAATTTTTGAGCTTTTATTCCGTGCGGAATTTTTCCAAAAACT
>JBBUIR010000017.1:0-1469 GCA_038055245.1 Patescibacteria group bacterium
TATGAATGCGAGTCTTGCGTTCGGTCATAGCTATAAGAATCAAAACACCATTATTCTTCTCTTTTTTACCTATACCCCATTTGGTAAAAATATTTTGAGCAACATTTTCAACCGTATCGCCGTCCAAAGACGGTATGATAACTACGGTAATTTCATTACCGGTTTGTTTTTCAAAATTTGAAATTTTATTTTCAAGAGAGCTTTTATCCTCTACCGAAAGAATATTTGCAAAGTCATTTACGAAACTTTGTGGTTTGTTGGGAATGTCAAAAGCCAGGCTTGTATGTGCCCCAACAAAAAAAATGAAGGCTGAAACTAGAAAAAGAAACTTTTTCATTAGATTATAAATTACTGACTAAAATTCTACTTTTGGAACTGTTGCTGTTTCTTCTGTTATTTCAAAGTAAGAACGCTCTGCTACCCCAAAAATTGAAGCCAGAATAGAATTGGGAAATGTTTTTACATTGGCATTTAAATTTTTTACCAAATCATTATATTTCATTCTTTCAACTGAAATTCTATTCTCCGTTCCTTCAAGCTCTACAGTTAAATCACGAAAAGATTGAGAAGATTTTAATTCGGGATAATTTTCCGCGATAACCAAAAGTCTGCCTAAAGATGATTCCACCTGCCCCGCTGCTGTTGCTTTTTGATCTATTGTTGTAGAACCTGCATAACGTGTTCGAGCTTCAGCAAGTTGTGAAAAAACATCTTTCTCTTGTTTAGTTATACCTTTTACAGTGTTAATAACATTTGGTATCAAATCAAAGCGTCTTTGCAGTTGATTTTCCACCTGCGCCCATTGTCCGGTAATAGCCTCATTTTGATTAACAAAATAATTATATTTTCCTACAGCCCAAAATACCAAGATAAGAACCACTACCAAAACAATTACAAGCGTTTTATTTTTTTGCCAAAAATTTTGTTCCATATATTTACTAAATATTATAGGATTTGCTTTTTCGAGCTGGTCTGGTTGAGGCCACACAAATGATAACTAAAGTATGGCCGACCCGAGGACCCGAGAAAAAGGAAAGCCTATGATATTTTTAACAAAAATCTATTATTAATAATAAAAAAAACTATTTTTTCTTCTGCAGCTCCTCAATTAAAACAAGCAAAGGAGACGCAAGAAAAATTGAAGAATATGTTCCAAAGAACATTCCAGCTGTAAGCATTAATGCGAAATATCTAGTGGATTCCGGACCGAAGAAGAAAAGAGACAACAAAACTATTATAACAGTAAGTGAAGTGAAAATAGATCGCATATATGATTGATCTAAACTTTTACCAACAGTCTCACCAAAACTATTTTCAATTTTGTTTCTTAAATTTTCCCTGATTCTGTCAAAAATAACTATCGTATCGGATACAGACAAGCCTAAAATAGTCAGTGCCGCAACCACAAAGAGAGTATCTACTTCAGCGCCATAAAAATGACTTAAAATAGTAAAAAGTCCGATTGGAAT
>JBBUIR010000018.1:0-1799 GCA_038055245.1 Patescibacteria group bacterium
GCAGATTTTGGTTCACCCATAACTACAAAAACTTTTTTAACTTTATCCTGCATATATTCAACAAAGTTAAATAGTCCATCTCCATCTTTGTGTCCTGAATATCCTAAAATAGTGACAACATGCGCTCGTACATCTACATCTTCCCCAGAAATATGCACTCTTTTTATTCCTTCTTGAACTAAACGCCCTACAGTGCCGAGAGCCTGATATCCAGTAAGTAAGATAGTATTATTAGGATCAGGCAAATAATGTTTTTCATGATGCACTATACGTCCGCCAGAAGACATGCCTGATCCGGCAATGACTATCTTGGGATTAGGCGCGTCATTTATCATTTTTGATTCTTCCGACTGTAAAGTAGAATGAAGTCCCGGAAAATCAAACAAATATTTATCTTTGGACAATACTTTTTTTGCTGTTTCGTTAAAATAATTCCCGAATTGTTTAAAAATTTCAGTCAAATGAATAGCAAGTGGAGAATCAAAAAAAATGGGCATTATCGGTATACGATTATTCGTAACTAAATCATTAAGTTCAAATAAAAGTTCTTGTGAACGTTCAAGCGAGAAGGTGGGTATTATAAGTATTCCCTTTCTTTTATAATTATCTTCAATTACCCTTTCTAAAAGATTTCTTCGATCATTTCTGGATTCATGGTTTCTGTCCCCATAAACACTTTCCATTATTAAATAGTCCGCATCAGTAATCTTTTCCGTATCAGGCAATAATGGCGATGGTGAATTACCTAAATCTCCAGTAAAGAGAATTTTCTTACCTTTATAAATAAACTCAATCATAGCTGAACCTAAAATATGCCCTGCATTTTTGAAAGACACTTCTAAGTTATCAGTAATCTTTATTCTCTCGTGATAATCAAAAGAAAGCCATTGTAAAAATGCTGCATTTACATTCTCTTCAGAATATATTTTATCCAAACTAAACTGTTTATTTTTAGATAATATACCAGCGGTGTCCAAGAGCATCGGACCCGTAAGCGCGCGAGTGGGTTTCGTGGAATAAATTTTTCCGTGAAAACCTTCATAAATTAATTTGGGAATCTTCCCGATGTGGTCTATATGAGAATGAGTGATAAAAAGAATATCTATTTCTTTTGGATCATAAGAAAAAGGCGCCCAATTAATATTATCCGTTAATTCCAATCCTTGAGTAAGACCACAATCAATCAAGATTTTTTTATCATCAATTTCCAAAAGAAAATTCGCGCCTGTGACCGAACCCGTTCCACCATAAAATGTTATTTTCGCAATGTTTGGCATTGTTTTTTAAGGACGGTCCTTAAGAGTTTCCCCAAGGACTGTCCTTATAATTATACAGTATTTTCTTTAATAGACATAATTTTTTTAAAAAAATAAAGAATAGCAAAAGCGCCACCAGCGAAATCAAAAAAGATATCTGAAAAAGTGTCTAAAAAAATAAGAGGGTTATGTGTTATAAAGATACTGACTAAAATTTCAAATACTTCCCATCCTACTCCTATAAATAGCACAATAAATAATATTCTAAAAATCGACTTAAGAGAGTCATCTTTGAATGAAAATAAATAAATAGAAGCAAGACCAAGCCAAATTCCTCCTAGAAAATGCATTGGCATATCAAAATACCATATTGACGAATACCAATAAAACTTCATCGCTAGATAATTTAATAAAAAGATCAAAAAAATAAGCAAAACCAAACGTATTAAAAGTTTTTTAGAATCCATATTTAGTATTATACGTCTTTCAAGAAAAAATCTCCGCACTAGGTGGAGAATTTTTCTTAGGGTTATTTCCGATGTA
>JBBUIR010000019.1:0-3378 GCA_038055245.1 Patescibacteria group bacterium
GAAGAAATAAATTCTTGTCCACGCATCACATGAGTCACATTCATTTCAATATCATCCACAATATGCGCAAAATTATATGTCGGAAAACCGTCGCTTTTTATTAAAATAAAATCATCCAAGGCTTCAGGTCCGGCAGAAAGATCGCCATAAACAAGATCATTCCATTTATAACTTTTTATTTCAGATACTTTGAAACGAAGAGGTCTTGTCCCGTCCCATACTCCAAATTTTTCCGGCCCGCCTAGACTCAGCGAGGCTGGCCTATGTTCTCTGTATAAAAATGGCTTTTTTTCTAATTCAGCTTTATCGCGGAAAATTTCTACTTCTTCTTCGGTATATGGATCGGGATAGGCTAATCCCTTATCAATGAGAATCTGCGCGTATTTTTTATATAAATCTAATCTTTCTGATTGCAAATAAGGGCTATATGGTCCGCCAATATTTGGCCCTTCGTTCCAATTAATTTTTAGCCAGTTTAATGATTCAATAATATGGTTTATAGAACCCCCGACTTCCCTTTCTTTATCCGTGTCTTCAATTCTCAAGATAAAAGTGCCCTTATTTTTTTGGGCCCATAGGAAAGCATATAACGCAGTGCGAACACCGCCGACATGCATAAAACCAGTCGGACTAGGCGCAAATCTTGTGACAACTTTCTTTTCCATTCCTCTATTTTAGCATTTTTTATTTAAAATAAGAAAAGCCTATTTATTTTTCATGCGCAAGTGCCATATCCACCAATTCTCGAGCGATTTTATAAGCGGCGTCAGGTTTGTTATATGCCTTTGCATTATGTGCCATTTTATCCAAAATTGCTTTATCATTTATTATTCTTTCAATTTCTGAACTTAAGATATTAGCAGTCATATTCATTTCTTCTATAACACTACAAGCTCCAGAATGAGCATAACTGAAAGCGTTCTTTCTTTGATGGTCGCCGTTAGATGTTGTTATGGGAGTAATAATTGACGGAACGCCCCAAGATGCTATTTCGAATAAAGTTGACCCTGCTCTGGAAATAACAATTGTTGTCACTCCAGCAGCCATTTTCATAGCAAGAGGATTTAAAAAAGAAAAAGGCAGATATCTTATCTTCTCTTGATTTGAAGCGAGCACTACTTGCGCTCGTTCGGTAACACTCTTAAAATTACCAATTCCGGTTTGATGTATAATTTGAAAATTTTTTATAAGTCTTGGTAATGCATCAAGCACTGTATTATTTATGAGTTCTGCCCCTTGCGAACCTCCTAAAACTAAAACAACAGGTAAATCCGCCTCAAATTTAAAATATTGAAGCGCTTCTTTATGTGAAGCAGGATGTTCTATTTCAGTTCTTATCGGATGTCCTATCCATGCAACCGTTTTTTTAGGAAAATAATCTGCCGCCTCTTTAAAAGAAACAGCTACTTTTTTTGCAAAATGCCCAGCCCATTTATTTACTCGGCCGGGTATTGAATCTGATTCGTGAATTAAAACAGGAATATGTAAAATTCTTGCCGCAAAAATAGTTGGAAATGAAGCATATCCGCCTTTACCAAAAACAACATCCGGATAAATTGAAAATATTTTATATAAAGCGTTTATAGTTCCAAAAAACATTTTAAAAATATCGAAGAAATTTTTAATAGAAAAATATGTGCGCAATTTTCCAGCTTTCACTTCTTCATACAAAAATCCATTTTCCAAGAGCATTTCCTTATCGTAAGGACTATCAGAAAAATAATAGAGTTTAACTCCTATTATATTCTCTTTATCTATTATTTGATTGACTTTTTGAGCAACAGCGATAATTGGATAAAAATGCCCGCCTGTTCCTCCTCCTGTAAAAACTATTTTCATATATTTAGGTTCTAGGCTTTAGGAACTAGGCTCTAGCTTTTTTGATTTGCTAATGCCTAGCGCCTAGCGCCTGTATTATATTTCGATATTTGAAACACTATACCTATTGCCATAAGATATATCATCAGCGAAGTACCTCCATGACTCATAAAAACCAACGGCACTCCTGTCAACGGAAAAACTCCTGTGGCAGAAGCAATATTCATAAACGACTGCATTATTATTAGTATAACAATTCCAGAAACTAAAAGTCTACTAAATAAATCCGGAGAATTATTGGCGATACGAAGCCCACGCAGAAGAAAAAGCAAATAAAGTATTATTATGACAACACTTCCCACAAAACCCAGTTCCTCGCCTACGACGGCAAAAATAGAATCTCCTTGGGGTTCCGGCAAATAACTGAACTTTTGAATACTCTGACCATATCCCCTGCCAAAAATTCCACCTGAACCAATAGCGATAAGCGATTGCTGTATTTGATAAGAAGACCCTTGAGGATCTTGTGATGGATCAAGAAAAGTTTTTATTCGTTCTTGAAGATATGGGGTAACAAATACAAGAGACCCTAAAACAACTACAGATGCTATTCCTAATAGTGTAATCCATTTTATTGACACTCCGGAAATAAAAAGCATAGAAATCCCAGTCACTGCAATTAAAATGAAACTTTTAGTATCCGGCTGATTAAATAAAATAAAAGCTATAATAGCAAGCAACACAACGAGTGGAAGAATACCAAATTTAAAATCTTGAACCCTATTTTTTGCCCAAGAAAGCCAAGTGGCAAAGTAAATCACGAACCCAAACTTTAAAATCTCCACCGGCTGAAACTTTAATGGTCCAAGTTGGATCCATCTTTCTGCTCCTAAATGACTCCATCCTAAAGAAGGAATAAAAACCGCCGCAGTGAGAAGTATTGACCCTAAAAAAATATAAAAAGAATATTTGCGCCAGAACTTATAATCTATTTTTAAAGCAAGATACATGCCAAAAAAACCAAAACCAAAACCAAGAACCAATTGACTAAAAAGCACTGAATAAAAAGTTCCTCCATTCTTGGCTAAAATTCCCAAAGATGCGGAAATAAACATAGCCAATCCGATAAAAATCAAGAGAAAAGTAATTATTAAAAAAAATCTATCTATTTTTTTTGTGTGCATTATATTTAATATTACCTAAAAACTAGAAGCTAGAACCTAATTTGTTACCGACTAATAACTGCCAAAATTATGCCTATAATGGAAAAAGCAACAGATAGAATCCAAAAACGCATAGTAACTTTATAAGACGGCCAGCCAAGGGCTTCAAAATGGTGATGAATAGGCGCAAGTCTAAATATCCTTTTTCCACCTCTTAATTTTTTTGAAATAATTTGTAATATGACAGAACCGGAACTTATGACAAGAGGCATCGCTACAACAGGAAGAATCAGAACCGAATCGGTTAAAAATGCCAACGTGGCTAAAGTAATAGTAAGTCCTATAATACCCGTTTCTCCCATGTAAAACCTAGCTGGCGGGATATTAAACCAAAGAA
>JBBUIR010000020.1:0-1643 GCA_038055245.1 Patescibacteria group bacterium
AAAAATACTTTTGCTTTAATTGCTGTAATAGTTGGTAGACTGGAAAGTATTTTACTAATTTTTGTTTGGAGTTCAGAATTTACTTCATCAGTAGCCTTTTTTCCTAGATCTTCAGCATTTTCTTTTAATTCTGCATCATATTTATCAATAATGGTAGCCATAATATCTCCAGCCATCTCTTCTACGCTTTTTAAAGTTATCTCGCGCCAATCAATATACCGGTATATTGGAAAAAACTTTCTGTCTTTTTTACCAAAATCTTCATAATTTGACCATTGGTTTGATGTTAGCAGTTTGTTATAAATTGCTCGAAACTTCTCAATATTTTTGAATCTACCGGCCTTATTGTTATTAGTAATATCATCGTCAGTTATCTTCAAGGTTTTTATTAAATCGTTCAGCGTAGATTGATTTTGTTTCCAAAGTTCATTTTTTTCATTTTCTTTATCTTTAGCACACAATAAATATCTACCAGCAGGGTATTGATTATTGAATTGTCTCATAATGGTAATTTCTTCACCTGAATAACTTTCAATTGACCATTTAAGATGATTTGACGCTGTTTCATCAAAATCGTTTTCAAAATCTCCATTTTGTTTACTGAATACACCGAGAAAAATTATTGATTTTTCTTGTCCTAGATCAAAAAATGGTAAATTAAGTTCATCGAAAATTTTTCTATATCTTTCTTCCATTATGGGAGTTGTCGATATATCAGAAGTCTCATAACCTTCTTGGATTAAATTAGGATATGTTTTTTCATTTAAAAGAAAGCCTATTGATTTAAGTATTGTTGATTTACCAGCATCAGTTTGTCCTATGAAAGTATTTGGAAGATTTTCGTTAAACTCAAGAACTAAATCTTTGCAGCTTTTATAATTAATAATTGCGATCTTTTTTAAATACATACTTGTGTTTTGTCAATCTCTTTCATAATTTTTGCGGTTTCGGTAAGGGCAACAATCATTTTTTGGTAGTGTTCAATGTCTTCGTTGGTTAGTTCCCGGCCTTTGCGGTCTTTAAGCCACTTTTGTGCCGGCTGGTAGCCGCCAATATAAAAATTCCAAGCGGTTCCCGACACTTGGCCAAAATACTGATTTTTATTGATAAACACTTGGCCGTTACCGTAACTAATTTTTTCAACGGTATTTGAACCTTCAACCGGGTAAGTCGTTATAAACTGATTCGCTTCCGGCACTTCCAATAAATGAAGTTGGCGTAATTTCGTGCCAAACTTAACCAGTTTATTAAAACTATTTTTGTCTTTGGGATATGGAACTCTAGGAAAATCGATTTTCAAAAACTCCTTGTATTTCTCCCGGTAGCTTGGCGAATGCAACAACGCGTAAATATAATCAAAAATTTCTTCCGGCGTGGTTTTACCGACAATTTTTTCAATTTGACTGACAATTTCAGTTTTTAAATTTGGTGTTTTCATGCCGTCTTCTGAATAAAGATAAAGCGGGAATAAATAATCTTGGCCTTTGTTTCCTAAATAAAAAGTTCCGTGACTATTAATTTTTTTTGTAGCTAATGCATAACTCCAATCGTTTGTTGTTATCTGACGATTAGTAATCAATCCGATATTATCTTTCTCAATAAAATGTTTAAATACTTTTTGACCGGGCCTACTGATGACAGAC
>JBBUIR010000021.1:0-8009 GCA_038055245.1 Patescibacteria group bacterium
AGGATATTTCATCTCTTGGCAGGCAAACTCAAGGCGTGACTATAATGCGCCTCCGCGTAGGGGACAGTATTGCTTCCCTCGTCTGTGCATAATATAAAGATGTCAAAGTGTCTCTTTGACATCAAAATTTAATGTTTCTTTTATAAAGTTATTTTGATTACCAAAAGTTGAAATTAATAATTCTTTATTAACTATTGGTAAATCTCTATTAGAAACAAAATCTTGATAGCTACTCCATTTATATTCGTCAGGGTATTTTACTAGGTTGTCTTTTACTGGATTCATATGGATATAAGATGAAGTCCACATAAGTTGAGGATTATTTTCCATAAGTACTGCCTTGAAGCAATCTTGAAAAGTATGTCCGATACTATCATATTTATTATTTTTATATTTAGAATAACTGGCACATACTTTTGAAATTAATTTTGAAATTGGAATATTCCCAACTTGTTCAATTAGTAAGTGAAAATGATTTGGCATTAAACAAAATGCATGTAATTTAAAATTATTTTTATTTATATCAGTAATTCTAATTCTCGAATAGGGTATAGCAATTAATTTTTCTTTATTTAATTCTTCTTCAGTAAATCCCAGACAAAGTCCAAGCCTAAAAAGAAAAGCTTTGTAATCTTGTTCATCAAAAAATATTTTTTTCTTATTATTACCTCTGTTATAAATATGAGCAATTGATCCACTGTTGAATTTTTTGTAGTCTCTATTATTCATTAGTATATTATGTCAAAGTGTCTCTTTGACAGCAAGTGTATAAATTAGGTGATAAGAATGCTTTTTTAAGATATTCATACTATAATAAAACCATGTTCACCGACCCGGTAAAAAACTTAAAAGCCTTTGATTTAAGAGAAAATATGATTGTAGCGGATTTGGGTGCTGGTTCTGGTTTTTATACTATTCCTGCCGCAAAAATGGTGCCTTTGGGAAAAGTTTATGCTATTGAAATACAGAAAGATTTTTTAATAACGATAAAAAACAAAGCGGTAGAAGCTCACTTAGGTAATGTAGAGTATCTTTTGGGAGATGTTGAAAAAATAGGCGGAACTAAAATAAGAGACAAAGTTGTAGATGCTGTGATTGCTTCCAATATACTTTTTCAAGTGGAAGATAAAGATAAGTTTATAGATGAAGCAAAAAGAATACTTAAACCTCAAGGTGAATTGCTTCTTATTGATTGGTCTGACAATGCATCGGCTATCGGACCTGGTGTTGATAAAATTATTTCCAAAAGCAAGGCGCGCGAAATGTTTGAAAAAGAAGGTTTTATCTGGCAACGTGATATAAACGCTGGAATGCATCATTATGGTATAATATTTACTAAGTCATAAAGTAAAAAGTTTATAAAGTTCATAAAGTAAATTACAGATTAATTCATGAAAGGAAATTTTCAAATTATAGTTTTAATTATATTTATTGCTACCGCTATTTTGGGTGTTCTTGTTTTTTCTGGCGCAATACCTCTTGGAAATCAAAACAATACTACTGGTGGACAGGGTACGGTTATTTTATGGGGTACAGTAAAAAATCAGATTATAGCTCCTTTACTTGAAGATTTTAATCGTACTAATACTGCTTTTGTTGTAAAATATGTGGAAAAATTTCCAGATACCTTTGATAATGATTTACTGGAAGCGCTCGCTGGAGGGGTGGGTCCTGATATGTTTTTTATCTCTGATGATTTAGCATTTAAATATAATAATAAAATTTACACTATTCCATACCAAGGTTTTCCGGTTAATACTTTTAAAAATACTTTTGTTGGCGCGGGAGAAGTGTTTTTGACTTCCAAGGGAGTTTTAGCTTTTCCACTTGCTGTTGATTCCTTAATGATGTACTACAATAGAAGCATTCTTGATGCGAACGGAATTATTTATCCTCCGGTTTATTGGGACGAATTTGCTAATCTTGTTTCGCTTTTGACCAAAAAAGATAACAGAGGTATAATTATAAAAAGTACAGTTGCATTGGGACAGTTCTCAAATGTTTTACACGCTAAAGAGATATTATCTACTCTTTTTATGCAGGCAGGAAACTTGATCATAACCGAAAAAAATGGGTCTTTTATATCTGTTCTAGATCAAAATAGCGGAAAATATGATTTGGGTTCAGTTTTAAAATTTTATACGGATTTTGCCGATCCGCTAAAAGATGTTTATTCTTGGAATAAATCTTTTTCTAATTCTCGTGATGCTTTTAGCGCGGAGAACTTAGTATTTTATCTTGGTTACGCAAGCGAACTTCAGTCTTTGATCAATAAAAATCCTAATCAGAACTTTTTGGTTGCGCCTATGCCCCAAATTAGAAATAGTAATTTTAAAATGACTTCTGCTCATGTGACGGGTATTGCAATCTCTTCTTTTTCAAAGAATTTTAACATCGCTTTTACAGCAGCTGGTCTTATGGCAAACAGTGATTTTGCTTCCAAATTCGCTATTTCTCTTGGAGTAGCCCCAGCGCGTCGAGATTTGCTTAAAACTATACCAACGGACGCATATTTGCCAACTTTTTACACTTCTGCATTTTTTGCGAGAAGTTGGCTTGATCCATCACCCAAAAATACTAATGATATTTTTCGAGGGATGATTGAAAAAGTGCTTTCAAATAGTATGTCAGTGGGAGAGGCGGTAAATGATGCTAGCGCTAAACTTGGGTTATTATTAGTTAAATGAATTTTATGAAAAGAATAAGTTTTAAATTATCTCTAATCGTTGCTTTTGTCTTAGTCGGAGTTTTTTCATTATTTTTTATTTCTAGCATAAAAGTTTCAGCTCAAGTTCAAGATTTGATAGTTATGAATACGATTGGATATTCAGTATTAAGCGCGCAATCTTTTGTATTCGGGGGATATTATTCCGGCAATCTTGATAAAAAGGGATTTACCACTTATTTTGAATTTAAAAAAGATGATCAAAATTTAGATGTTGATAGAGAAGAAACGATAAAAATTGTTCGTGATAGGCATGCGGATGAACAGAATGTTTTTTACTCAAGTCCAGAGCTTAAGCTCTTTTCTAATTATTATTTTCGTTCTGTGGGTTATTTAAATGATAACCCTGATCAAAAATTTTATGGTAATGTATTAAATTTACAAACGGGTTATATTCCTAATGGGGTAACATATCCATTTACTTTAGGAATAGAAAGGAATGGTATTACGCCTGTCTGTACACCACCACAATCTTTAAATAATATTACAAATACTTGTGATAATATACCACCAACAACTCCGCCGATAATTTGTACATCAACACAAGTTTATAGTTTTTTATCAAGAACTTGTGTTAATTTGATTTCACCAAAATGCACGCTTTCTCAATATTTAGATTCTATATCTAATAAATGTGTTGATTATTGTACATCTCCAGAAGTTTATAATATTGTTTTCAATAAATGTGATAATCCGGCTCCGAATCCTTCTCCAACACCCAATCCAGCACCAACGGTAAATAAAGGTTTAGTAAAATGTGGAACCCCTACAACAAATCCTTGCGGTTTTAATGATATACTGACCTTAATCAATACGATAGTAGATTTTATTATTATTTATTTAGTTGTGCCTTTAGCCGCTATAATGTTCGCTTATGCGGGGTTTGAGCTTATAACCTCAGGAGGGGAGACTTCCAAGCGAGAGAAAGCAAAGAAAATATTTACTAATGTGGCTCTTGGCATAGTTATTATATTGACCGCTTTTCTCATAGTTCAGACGATATTATCAATAGTAGGATATGATAAATCTTGGGATTGGTTTGGATTTTAAGATTATAAGGGATATAATATAAAAATGAATTATTTTAAGAAAAATTTACATAAGATTATTTTATTAGCCTTTATATTTGTTTTACCAGTTTTATCTTTAGCTCAAGACTGTAATGGTAATCTTTGTCCAAAAACTGTTACGATCGTGAATCCACTAGGAACAAAAACAACGACAATAAATGATTTTATAAAGATTCTTTTAGAAGGTGCGATAAAGATTGGTATGCCTGTCATCACCTTAGCTGTCATTTACTCTGGTTTTCTTTTTGTTTCTGCGCAAGGTAAACCAGAATCTATTAAGAAGGCTAAAGACGCGTTATTATACACTTTAATAGGAGCAGCGATACTTCTAGGGTCGTGGGCTATCGCGCAATTGATAGCAGATACAGTTAAAGCATTATAAATTAACTTAATTTTTATGTTATGTACTTTAGTTTCTAGTCCTAAATTTCAACATCTTTTGAGTTATGTCACTTGTATTATTAGTAGTTCTGTTATCCCTCTTATTATCGCTTTAGCCACAGCTATGTTTGTCTGGGGAGTTGTTCAATATGTCATAAATAGCGATGAAGAGGCAAAAAAAGCGAAAGGCAGAGAGTTTATGATTTGGGGAATTCTTGGTTTGACAGTGATGTTTGCTGTTTGGGGTCTAGTTAAGATAGTAGGAAAGACTTTTGGTATTGAATATGCTGTTCCACAGTTAAAGATATAAACTTGCATTACTTTTGTTTATTCTTGTGATACAATATTAGGTATATTATTAATTATTTAGGTCGCTTTTATTATTAACATTATTATAAGAATTTATGAAGAAAAAATTAATTGTGTTGTTTGGTTCTATTTTAAGTTTCGCGCCGTTTATGGCTTTGGCTGCACCCAGTAATTGTACTGGTATAACAATAGCTAGTGGTACAATTGAAGGTATAATTTGTAAAATTGGAAATATTTTAAACATGATTATTCCAATTTTAGTTGTTTTAGGAGTAGTCTATTTTGTCTGGGGAGTTATTCAATTTGTTATAGCTTCCGATGAAGAAGCAAAAACAACAGGAAGAAATAGAATGATCTACGGCATAATTGGTTTGGTTGTAATTGTTGCTATGTGGGGACTTGTTAGTATTGTTATTACAACTTTTGGTTTAAGTGGCGGTACAATTCCTCTTCCTCCTTGTGTTCCAGGCACTCCAGATTGTTAATAATAATGGTTTATGAAGGATTTATTTTTTACAAATGTAGCTTATGCGAACATTGATCCTTTTGTTTCAAATGTCAATAAGCTCATTATAAACCCACTCATAGTACTTCTTTTTGCTTTGGCATTAGTTTATTTTCTGTATGGCATATTTGAATTTATTTCAAATCAAGAAAATGAAGAGAAAAAAACAACAGGCAAAAGTCATATGATTTGGGGAATTATTGGAATTGTCATAATGATTGGAGTTTTCACTATCCTGAATATAATTATGAACACTTTCAATATAACCGGAATAAACCCTAAAGAAGGAACTGTTCAACTACCTCCTTATAATCCATAGTTTGTCGGATAATATATATTAAATAAAACAATAAAAGGGCAATTCGTTTGAAAAAACAAATTGCCCTTTTGTGTTGCGTCCTTTAGCGCAACAATAAGTTTCTTACATCCAATCTTTTATATAATTGAACACGGAACTTTTCCGTTTCTTTTGGTCCTGCTGTTATTTTAAGAGGACCTTGTGTTGCATTCTCAGGAATAGTCAGATCCGTGTCTTCCTGAATGAGAATCTTTTTCGTCCAACCACCATTTGTCGCAGTGAATTGAATATAGTATATATGTCTCTCAGTCCTTACCTTAAACTTATAGTTTACATAAGGACTAATATACTCCGATTTTTGATCCACATAACCATAATCCATTAAGATTAAAGCTTCTTGCGAGATATATGAATTATCAATAGCTGGTGGTGGTGTGGATGTTTGTGTAGGTGTATCAGGGAAATAATGTACTTTTAAATAATATATACCATAAATAAAACTCAATATAACTCCTATAACTACTATAAAACCTAGTATTTCACCAAAAACTCTTCCAACACCTGATTTTTTAAGTGCAGGAATAGGTGTAGTTAAGGTTGCAGTAGTTGTGTTTGTTGTAGTAGGAGTAGCAACGACTGTAGAAGAATTTTTATTCTTAATAATTCTCCAAAATATTACGATTATTATCATGCCACCAATTCCCAATAAACATAATAATCCTGTGAATAAATCTCTAAAGAAATTTTCCATATTATTTTCCACCTCCTATCAGTAAATTAGTTCTTTTATCATTACCAGCTTCTACTAATGTGGTAAGTAAAGGTGTGGCTTTTCTTTCTTCTACTTTCATAGCTCCAGGTATTAAAGATATATCTGTTAGATATTCTTTTTGAACATCAAATATAGCCTTTTTCCCTTGAGCTTCTAATTGAGTTGCTTTTAACCCACCTTCAGCCTTAGATACTGTTGCTTTTGCAGTTTCTTCAGCTACGAATTTAGCAGTAGAGGCCTCAAGGAGTCTTTCTTTTTGACCACCTGTAATTTCTACTGCATCCAACTTTGCATCCAGAATTTTGTATCCTAAAACTTTTTCTATACCAAATCCATCTGGTCTACCAGGTATTGATTGGTTAATTTTACAGATTTGGGCCGAGAATTCATTGCTAACGATACTGGACGAATTCTTATTTTCTCCACTAAGAGTTAAGAATGTTTCCTCTTTTACAAAAAGTAACGTTAGTGCGAGACATTGAGTTTGAATTTGTCCATAAGCATCGTCATTCCCAAATATAGGCAATCGTACATTTACAGGTTCCAGTATCACAGTGAAGTAAAGATTTAATGGTACTCCATTTTTGTCCTCACCTGCCTTTAAGAACATTGCATATTCAAAGGGTTTAGCAATCAGATAAGGTGTCATTTCATCCCTGAATTGTATTTTCCGTCCGGTTGGCGTTGATTTCCATTCAAGCCACTGCTGGTGTCTTTCATATATTGATTTGAATGGATAAATACCAACCCAATTCATCCCCAAAAAACTTTTCTGTTTTTGATATTCTTTTGTAGATACTGGTAGATCTTCAAACTTTTTTATGTCATATTTTTTATCAACATATATTGTTTGAGAGGGTAGAATTACTTTCCCTGAAAATTTCTTGCCGAACATTACAAACATCGCACGATTCTCTCTACCAAAGGTAAAGAAGATATTTCTTGGTGCTAATACATAATAACAAAGCAACAAAAACAATATTGAGAATATAAGAATCATTCCAATAGTTAATCCTAGTAGCATTCCAGTACTAAGATTCAGATTAAAAGACAATAGATTTTCCATCGCGGTTCTCCTTTATTTATTTTATTTTGTTAGTTATTTAGTTTGTTTATTTGAAGGGCCATAGGAGAATAAAAAGGGGATAGCCACTCAAATAAACAAACTATTCTAACCTTATTTTCAAAGTACTTATTATCCTTGAAGTATATCACATATAAAGAAAAAAGTCAACTTTAAAAAAAGTTGACTTTTTTCTTATGTTTTAATGCTTATTTAAGCGTGTTTCATCGGTTTTATCATATATTTTTCTTCAGAACGGTGAACATATCTCCATAAAAAGATTATTGCCAAAATTAATAATGCGAAAAAAATCCATTGAATTAAACCAGAAGGCATAAAACTATTTGATCCAAGTAAAGCGTTAGCTGTGAGACTGCCATAACTCTCATTAATATTATTAGTAGCTACACTGTCAGTTATTTTTTTTGTCGTTGTTGTCGGAACGGTGGTGTTGTAAGTATTATAATTTTTAACGATTGTAGTTGAAGTATTTACATAATTTCCATAACAAGATTGACCTGTAGTTGTGCTAAAACCTGTAGTTCTTTCATCACATCCATCGATTACTATTGGAGTAATATAAACAGGTATTGTATAGTAAACAGGTGTAGAGTAAACAATAGGTTCTGGATAATAATTAATAGGTATGTATTGTGTGGGATAATAATACGAAAAAGGAATTACTCCATTTCTATTAGTACTTTGAGCATAAACAGGCGAAGCCAAAGAAAGTCCAAAAACAAAAGCTAAAATAGTTGAAATCAATATTATTTTGTTATTTATTTTATTCATACTCAAAAAGTATAGCACTTATTAATATAAAAGTCAATGGTGCTGGGAGGGAGACTCGAACTCCCAAGGGTTGCCCCACTAGTTCCTAAGACTA
>JBBUIR010000022.1:0-3370 GCA_038055245.1 Patescibacteria group bacterium
CATCAAAGCGATGTCCCATGTAGCGTTTTATTTCAGAAATTGTATTTTCCGGATTAGTAACTGCCTGCCTTTTAGCAAGAAGCCCAATAATACGATCGCCATTTTTTGTAATAGCAACAACAGAAGGCGTGGTGCGATTGCCTTCGACATTTTCAATAATTTTCGGCGCTCCTCCTTCAATAATTGCGACTGCCGAATTTGTTGTACCTAAATCTATACCTATTATTTTTGACATATTTTTTTAAAAAATTATTAATAATTATATTTATATTATATACCTATCTAAATTTTTAGCAAGTTTTTTGCGACCGCTAAATACTTGTCAAAGTATAGTATATATTATACTATATAAGTATGTCAAGAAAAATGGAATATTCCAATAAAATACTAAAAATCTTAGCCGAAAAACCAGTAGTTCCTGTGGAAGAAGTAAAGAAAATTCACCTCTCTCCAACCCCTCTCCTTACTAAGGAGAGGGGCGAAGGGGTGAGGTCTGATTATGCTCTAACCCGTTCTATAAAGAATTTAGTTGAATCAGGGTGTATTGAAATGCTTCAGTCTGATAATAAGAGTTATTTAAAACTAACCAAAAAAGGCAGAAATAAATTAAATTGTATTAAGCTTGAAGGAAGTGGAGCTCTTGTCTCCAATGTTTGGGACGGGTTGTGGAGAATTATAATTTTAGATATTCCTGAAGAAAGAAAAAAAGAACGCGAAGCATTGCGTTATCTTCTAAAAAAAGCAAATTTTATTTGCATAAAAAATACTGTGTGGATTTCTCCTTACCCATATGAACATCTTTTTACAAATATAAAAAAAGATTTAGGACTGGGAACCGAATTAATGATTATCGTCGCAGATAAAATAGACGCGGAAACAAAAAAATGTTTTCTAAATTATATTTCTAAACCCTCCAGCTTGTAGGTCCCACAATTTTTTATAAAGACCGCTTTTTTTATTAAGAAGTTCGTCGTGTGTGCCATCTTCAATAATTTTTCCTTTTTCAAGCACTATTATTCTATCCATTTGTCTTATTGTCGAAAGTCTGTGGGCAATAACTATGGTCGTCTTGCCCTGAATAAGTTTATGAAGAGCGTCTTGAATCAAAGATTCAGAATGAGAGTCAAGTGAAGATGTGGCTTCATCTAAAATAAGAATCGGGGAATTTTTGAGAATTGCCCGAGCAATAGCCACACGCTGACGTTCACCGCCGGAAAGTTTTACTCCGCGCTCCCCTACGTAAGTTTCATAACCTAATGGCAATTGATTAATAAATTCATCACAGTGCGCAAGAGAAGCCGCCATTAATACTTCTCCATCGGTAGCATCTCGCCTGCCATAACGTATATTCTCCATCAAAGTACGATGAAAAAGCACCGGATCTTGAGGCACAAAAGATATTTGCTCGCGAAGATTTTGTTGAGAAATTTTACTAATATCAATTCCATCAATCGTAATCTTGCCACTGGTAAGATTAAATAATCTCATTAAAAGACGCACAAAAGTAGTCTTCCCCGCGCCGGAAGAACCAACAATAGCAATCTTTTGTCCGGATGGAATTGTTAGTGAAAAATTGTCTAACACTTTAGAATTATTATTTTTATAAACATACGTCACATCATTAAAGACAACTTCCCCTTTTATATCTTTTACAACTTCTTTTTGATTATCAATAATTTCATAAGGTGTATCAAAAATAAGAGCCATCTCTTGAGCGTTAGCAAAACTATCATAATAAGTTCGAACTATACTAGCAAAATTCCACAAATTATCAATTAAACGAATCAAATAAGTCTGTAACAACACCATAATCGGTAAAGTAATAATAGATAATTTCCAATCGCTAAGAGCTATCCAAAATATAATGAATTCAATAGCAACTCCATAAAAACTTTGAATAGCTGTAAGTCCCTCCCATAAATACCAGTTAAATATAGTTGCTTTTTGTTGTTCTTCAATTATTTCTCCTGCATATTTTTTTTCATATTTGTAACCTGTAAAAAATTGTATCGAAGAATGATTACCAATAGCATCAGCTAAAACTCCAGTTGTTTTACTGTCAGCGATAGAAGCTAAAACATCATATTTAAGTTTATAACGTGTATAAATAAGAGCTGTTATTAAAAATACAATACAAAATATTCCCAACATATAAGCATATTTAGGAAGTAATGTATAAACAGCAATAACTGTACCAATACTACGGACAATAAGCGGCAAAGCATCAGCAGCTAATTTGTCTGTCAATCTTTCAAAAGCATTTGCATATTTAGCAATTTTTTGAGTTAGTGAGCCACTAAAATTATTTGCAAAAAAAGAATGAGAGTGACCAATCATATAAGTAAAAGCCTGCTCACGTAGACCTGCCTTCACATGTGATTCAAAATAAGCCAAACAAAATCCTACAATTCTACGGATAGCCCAACTAGATAAGTTCAATACCAAAATAAAAATTATTATAGATTTAGCAACTTCTACAACTGTAAAATCATTAATACTCAAAACGTCCCATAGTTTTAAGTATTGAAGTGGTATATAAACACTTAAAGCTGAAAATAATATTGTAAGAACAATAACAGTAAAAAAAGAGACTTTATATTGTCTAATTATTTGCCAATAATATTTTAGTACCAACTTGATACGTAAATTTGAATAATCTTTTTCTTTTTCCATCCCATTAAAAATTAGCAATAAAAATAAGACATTTCTGCCTTGTTTTTATCATACCACAAAATCTAAATTCAACAAAAATTCTATCCTCATTTTAGAAACGACCGTTTATAAAATGTAATTAGTATATTTCTTTCTGATAGCATCTCTCGCAATAAACAATCTCAGATCGGTTAGGGGCATAACTGGTCTCAAATTTTCATTATTGCATCCCTCTTTCATGCATTTCCTATGCCAAAGTTTTCGAGGTAATCTTAAAGATATTCTTTTTTTATAACGACAAGCATAACAAAAATGTGGAATGGGAACATTTTCACGTTTATAAAATACAAATTCAGCCGGAACAATATTATAATTTTTAGCACAGTTGTCGCATTTTAATATATCTTTTGTAATAGATTCTTGAATATCTTTTATACTATCAGGAATATTTTCTGGAGATATCGTTTCTTTACCATAAGTTCCTGGTAAGTTATCTTCCCAACCAAATCCTCTACCTTGAGCTTCTTCTTTACTTAGAGGAATATAAGTTTGAGCATGAGACTCATTATATGCAAAAGGTGAAAATTTAGTTGGAAAAAATTCTCCATATTCTCCAGTCTTTTTCATGTGCTCTATAATTTCCCCTCTCAACTCCAAATATTTTTCTTTTGAGTATTTTTTATTAAAAATCATATAACTTCCTTTTTTAATACCAACA
>JBBUIR010000023.1:0-12123 GCA_038055245.1 Patescibacteria group bacterium
GTGCGCACTGTGCTATCCCAAACTACAGATTGAGTTTCAGTCAGTTAATCCTCGTGTTGTCCTATTGCTCGGCAACAAAACGGCGACATTCGTTCTCCGCCAGCTTGGATTTCAGATGCCAAAATTATCATATAAATACCAGTTCTTTAAGTATGCAAAAAGGTGGTATGTTCCCATCCATCATCCGTCATATATTATGGTGTACAAAAGAAAGGAGAAGGATCAGTATATAATAGCGGTGAAAACTGCCATTGAGCAACTTGTCTCATAATAAAATCATCTCCAGTTCCAACGCCGCGTATCAAGCTCACGCGGCGTTTTTTTGCGGATTTGAAAATGTGAGTTCCGAAATTTTTTTTTATTTTTTTACAACTCCACCACAAAGGTACTGCCCTTGCCCACGCCCTCACTCTCCGCCCAGATTTTGTCCTTTAATTAAATGTAGCATATATGGTGTTTTGTAATCAACTCTTTTTTAGAATCTTGATATATTTTCTGATCCTGTTGTCATTATAAATCTTGACAGGCTGCTGTATTTCAAAAAAGACTTCCTTGCGCGCAAGTTTAACAAAATAAGAATCTAAGAAATTACCAATGTTATCTATCTGCCTAAGAATAATATTTTCTTTTTCTTTATATTCTTCCATCAAGTCAATTTCTCGAATCACAAGTAATAGATCCCGAATAACTGATAGCTTAATAAACAGAATTGAAAGCCTATCTATGATAATGCTCGGGCTTTCACTATAAAACAGTTCTTGGGGGCCAGACGAGATGCCTATTTGTTTTTCAATTTCGACATCCATTTCTCTTATTAGATTATTTCTGATTTGGTTGTTTTTATCTATTTCTTGTTTGACTGTAGCCACATGTTCTAAACCAAGTTCAATCATTCTTGCCGAATCCTCTAGATTCCACAGCCTTCGATTCGTCTCCATATTTAATCTTATGAGCCGGTCTAGCGGATTTTCTGATTCGGCAGTAATTGATATTCCGCCAAGGAAATCTGAAAATATTTTTAATATTATTTTTAAATTAACCATATTTCTGATTATTAAATTCTTCGACAAAACTTGCATTTGAAAATCTTTTTAGAGAATACTCGAATACCGCTTTGTTTTTATAGTATGAATTCGGAAACAACTTCACTCTTTTCCCCAATAATATAGCGCCAATAGCTATGTGCAATCTGTCGATGTTTATTTGCGCGTATTTTTGCAAAACTTTAATCAAATTATCCAATGGTTTAGTAGCATATCCATTGTATGACAGATCATTATTTGTTTCTGGTTTTTTATCTAAAATCGATTCAGTGTCCGAGCGGAATGCATTTAGAACACCACCTCCTTCAGGTATCCTAGCAAACTCATTATAAAACGCACAGTCATGCCACAGATATACTTTACCGTGGGTTAATCCATCTTCTAGGAATTTTGCAGAGGTTTTTTCTCGACAAAATACTGTCAGCTGGCTTGAGAGATTATTCAAAACTTCGATCTGCTTCTCACCAAATATCGTGTGAGGAAAAATAACTATCTCGCTATATAAATCGGGTTTTTTAATCAGGAAATCTCTAACATCAGAATAATAATCGACAAGATTACCGCCACCATCTATAAACAGCACATCATTATATTTAGGCGAAGTGATATCTACAAATTGCTCTGATATATTAAGCGATAAAAGCAACTTTTTTGTTCCGTGCCAAATAAGGGAGTCACCATAATTACCGGGGAATCGAAGAAAATCGACATTGGTATTTTTATATTTACTCAGATATTTCTTTAAATCAAACTCTTTCATAATTAATTCTTATGAGATATTATATCAGAATATATGAATGAATCGCTATTTTGTGCTATAGCATACAACGTGCATGATTCCTCAGTTTCTTTTGCTGTAGGTAACCATGTAGTTCTAGTCCTGGAAGCAGAAAGAATTTTTAGGATAAAGAAGAAAGGATTTAATAGTCAAAAAGAGATGGAGTATTTAATCCAATACGGATTATCTTACCTAAATATGAATGTGGACGATGTCACTTATTGGACAATGACCACACTCCAAAATCCACTTCTGAGAAAGGAGGACGTCTTTAATTTGGAGACAGGACTACCGAGAGATCCGTATTGGAAAAAAATTAAGATACTGGGTAAAAAAAGAAACGTATTCATTATAAATCACCATCTGGCTCACGCTGCAACATATTTAATGTCGGATTTTAAAGACGCAGTCATTGTTACATGTGATGGTGGTGGTGATTACAATGAATTAAACAAAAAAGGAGAGTGTGTTGGTGCTTATATTGGCAGAGAGAACCAAATAACAAGAATGGATATTGATATGGGCGGTATGATCAACGGGAAATTTTATGGCGCCTGTTCATATTTTCTATACAACGAAGTTCATTGTGAAGGTAAAATGATGGCTTTAGCTGCTTACGGAACCCCTAAAACAAAGATAATTAACAAACTTGAAAGTGTTATGTTCGAATTAGGTGAAGCTTTTTATCAAGATAGTATTGAAATACTAAAAAACCTTTTTCCTAACATAAAAGGAGGAAAAGTTTCTGTTTATGATAAAGACATAGTTGATTTTAGTGCCTCAGTCCAAAAACTTTTTTCTGATCATAGAATCAAAGACGTGGCCAGAGTTCTTAAAAATGCGGGTGTGAAAAACGGCAATTTAGTAATGGCTGGTGGCGCTTGTTTAAATTTAGACGTAAATGCCGAGATCTTAAAAAGTTTTCCGAATATGAATCATTTCATTGCCTCTTGCTGTGACGACACAGGTCAATCGTTAGGGGCTATCTGTATTCTAATAAGTGAGGTGCTGAAAATGCGTCCGTCCGTTAGCCTTCCATATTTGGGTACGGGAGAAAAGCAATTTACATATAGCACTGATTCCGTTGATAGGGCTATGGATATACTTTTGAAAAACGGCGTAGTTATTTTGCATAATGGTCAAGCAGAGATCGGTCCAAGGGCATTAGGAAACAGATCATTAATTGCTCGCCCAGATAAGCTTGAGGTCAAGCAAAAATTGAGTGAGAAAATAAAACAAAGAGAAAGTTACCGGCCTGTGGCACCAATTGTGTTAGAAGAAAAAGTTCATGAATATTTTATCGGGCCAGACACGTCACCTTTTATGCTCTATAAATATGAAGTCATTAAGTCCAAGCGAGAAAAAATAAAGGGTGGAGTTCATTTTGATGGTAGTTCTAGAGTTCAAACTGTCAACAGAAAAACAAATCCTTTTCTTTATGATCTGATTAAAAAATTTGGTGACAAAACAGGAATTTACGTGCTATTAAATACATCCTTAAATCTAAAAGGAGATCCTATCGCTAATACTATCGAGGATACTCTTGATATATATGGTAAAATTGAAGAACCTAAAGTCTTAATATACAACGGCAACATACAATAACCTCAGGTTTACTAAATTTCCCAGCCTTATTTTAATTTGCACACAAAAATCTTTGGACGGAGATGCGCATTTACCGATGTCGTAAACTGTAACTCTACTGTCTTAGTAATCTTGAATTCTGATTTTAAAATAATTTTTTTCAACATTTCATGCTCGCTTGTATAAACAACAAGTTTACCTTCGTGATTTAATGTCTCTTGAGAATATTCAACAAAAGATTGGTATAAACTTTCTAAATCTTCATTTTTTGATATGGCCATACCAAATGGTAAATCAGACGTAATTACATCAAACTTACCTAGGTCAGGTTTATCGAATATATTCTTTTCTTTGAGTTGTATTTTTTTTATTAATCCGGCTTTTTTTACATTTTGTATAGCCAAAGAGATATGTTTTTTATTGTTGTCAAAACCAATCAATTGTTTTAGGTTTGGATAACATTGGCCAGCCTCAATGAGTAACGTTGCACTTCCAGAAAAAATATTTAAATAAGAATCTGCATTCTCCAATCCGCACAAAGAATTTACCGCATACGCAATTGTCGGGTCCATAGCCCCACTCATATTTTTTACCTTATAATCTCTGAGGGATAGGGGTCTTGGTGTAATTTGGATACCGATTTCCCAAATCTCGTCAGGTTTTACGATATGTATTTTCATATCCGCTTCTTCTTTTTCGATCAGCCCGTATGTGCTTTGTATGTATTCGGCAATACTGCGAACTTCTGGAGAATCTGATCCTGCGCAAGTTATTTTAAAAGTTTTGAATGCATCCTTACTTTCATCAATGACTATTCCTATAAGATTACCTAGGATTAATTTATGATTGGAAATATAAAATGGGTTATATTTAGAACTTTGTACCACAACATGTACCCAAGAAACGCTTCTTAAGTGTTTGATCTCGGTAAGATCATGTATAAAATCCAAATAAAAAGAATCCATGTCTTCGTTAATAATGTGAAGACTTGTGTATTGGCTTATTTCGTTCAAAACGACTTCTCTTAAGCCCGTAATAAAAGTTAATTTTATCTTAAATTTTGGTTCATTCATACATTTAATTTGATTTGATCAAAAACTTTGTCAACACTTATCCTATCCATACAGAACTCTTCGCAACAATCTATTTCCTCTTTTCTCGAATTATGTCGACAAAGATTGTGTCTACTTCTGTCATAAATGGGTACAGTGTGATCTGACATATGTATATAATCCGGACGAGTTGCACCAAAAATAACAAAAGCTTTCTTATTGAAACTTTGGGCAATTATTGCAGGTCCGGAGTCGTTCCCAACAAAAAATTTGCAGTGCTTAATGAGTGACATCATTTCACTAAATGTGTACTGCTTTTCAAGCATTACACATTTAGTGCTGTATTTATCCATTAACAGATTTGATAATTCAGTAAACTTTTTATACCCCCAATTTCTTTTTTTCTCCTCCCATGAACTTGTAAATGGAGCGATGAAAATATATTCACCTTTAATAATATTATTCCAATCGTTGTTTAGTATCGGAACATCTTTGATATCTATTTCTCCATAGCCGATTGATTCCATATATCCATGTATATATGTTTTCTGGTTATCGCTAAGTTCATAAATTAACCTTATCTTTATATCACAATCAATTTCCCCCGAATTAACCTGGCTGTATTTATACACTTTGTCGTAAGTGCTAAATATCAATTCGGCGCCATTTATTTCTGTGGCTAAATAAATTTTGCTCACATACTTTGACAAGAATCTTGCAATCGGCTCCGTCATTATCACGTCACCCAAATTTCCACTACGTACCAAACAAACCGATCTGATCTTTCCGCTTTCTATCTGTCTCCTAAAATATTTTCTGTACCAAATAGATAAGGTGGTATCGTAAACTATTTTGTCTTTGGGTATGATTGTCCCCCAAAATGTTCTGTGTTCAAAAAACCATCTCTTGTTAATTTCATCAATCTTGTCTTTAAAATCCTCAACATATTTTCTGATGGTTCGAATTCGCTCAAGCCAGGGAGAATTTGATTCGGAGGTCGAATCGTTTTCAAACAACGCTAATTTTTCCCATTTTTTATATATTTCATCTGCCTTACCTCTGAATTCAAAATGTAGGAGACGTGCTTCATCTTTCGGAATAATAAACGGGTTCCAATGATATTCGTCAAAAAAATCTGGGTTGTTTTCCGTTTTTACATAGTGCCCTCCAACGACAATCTCCATATTTTTATGATTTTTTACAAAAGCTTTCCTAAAATGACCGTGCTCTTGCCATTTCTTTTCCGGCCAAGGATAATAATATTTTGTCGTGTCTATTGGATTTGTTGGAGAACATCTATAGTCGGAAAGTGTGTAATCGAACAAGGCATTTGCCCAACCAATGGTCGCATAAGGAATGCCGTTATCTTCAAGACGGTCTACAAAATTATGGATTGATCGATTACTTATCGAAAGAAATTCATCAGCATCTAAAAAGGTAAACCAATCTATCTTGTAGTTTGCGTTAGCATAATTAAGTAATTTATTTGAAATCTTTGCGTGATCAAAAACGGGGTCTTTCTCTTCTATAACGACAACTCTCGGATCGTTTTTGTATGAAGCTAATATTTTATTAGTATTATCAACTGAGCAGTGATTAGCAATGAATATATAATCAAAGCCGAAATCAAGATGGTAAGAAATATTAAAATCAAGATACGACTCCTCGTCTCTAACAGACATAAGAATCGCTACGGTTTTATTTTTTTCATGTGGTTTATGGTTGGACATTTTTTTGGTTCTACTTATTCAAAATCTTATCAAGAAAATCCTTAAATTTGTAAAAAGCTGGATGATTAGGATAGACGGCGTGGAATAATGTTATAGCGTCTAAGTTGTTGACGTCTGTATTTTCATTTTCTCCTATGAGCATGTAAGTATCTTTCGGAAAAATATATAATTCTCCATCAGCGAAATATTTTGTTAGTGCTATCGCCAGTGATCCTTGCTCATCATGGTGGGTTTGCTCATCTTTTTTTATATTCTTTTGCCACCACCCAAATTCTCTAATCAGGTCTCGAGAAATATCACACTCTGCTTTTTGTACAAAGAACCCAGCGTTTATGAAAGGTGTATCAGAGGTGGCTTTTTTGCACATCGCACCATGTTGCCAAGACTGACCAAGAAATTCATCCATGATGGCAAATTTCATTTTTGGATTAGATAGGAATGTGTCAATCTCTTTTGGGTATTTTAATAGAAAAACGTCGGAGTCTACAAAAAATTCAGTCTGGCTGACTTCCAGTCTCGCTGAAGGGCACCATTTTAGCCATGTTGCTTTAGAAGTGATACAGAATAAAGAATCATCACCTGTCGGAAATTGCTGGATATCGACAGCTTTATCTAGATATCCACCAACGTACTCAGTATTATCCGTGTATACAACATACTGGTGATCATTCCCAAATTGTTTTTTGAAAGAAAGAATACTGTATCGAAGTAGCTCGATATTCTTAGATATGTGATCCCCCCAAATTGACCAGCGAAAAATCATAATAGTTTTATTCTTTTAAGAAAATCTCTAACATTTTTTGAGTAATCATAATTAGAGAGATTCCTCGTGTTGGTCGCATTCATTTTTTGTCTTTCTTCCTCGCTCAATCTCGATGCTTTAAGAAGACCCTTCAAGAAATCTTCTTTAGAATATGGATTGATGTAGAAGCATTCCTCATCGGTATAAGTATCTTTTACTCCATCTACATTACTGGCAACAATCACATATCTCATGCCAGTAGAAAACAATTTTGCTTCAATTGCTGTATGGGGGTTTGGATCCATAACGGAAGGTACACAAACAATGTCAGTATTTTTAACACGAAGTATCGTCTGCCATATTTTTGGGTTAAAATCGTCTATAACAATTGTTCTAGGGGTATTTTTTTCATACTCCTTGAGAAGCTTGAAATAACCGTCCTCTCCAGAATTATTTGGTGTCTGAACAATCAAATAATAGTCAGGTAACGACCCGGCAACCTCTTGCCATGCTTCCAACAACTCTTTAAATCCTTTTGCGACAGAGCACCTGCCCCAACTAAAAATTAGTTTTGATTTCGGGTCTATGTTTATGCCAAATTTGTTAAGAGCAGAAATGTCAAATTCCTGTTTAAGAAATTCCTTATAGCGATCAAAATAAAGACCGTTTGTGAAATAAGCGTTTTCTTCAAAAGTTACACCGTAATCTTTAACTAAATGCTTGGCAAAATTTCTGCCCTCTGCAAGTAGTTGAGACGAACCATCCTTTTTTATGGTTTCAAATGCCTCTTTCTCAATTTTTACTCTTTCATTTCTCCACTCATTATCCCCAAATGAGTGATTGAGACCAGAACTGTGAGGTATATAAAAACATTTTAAGTTTTTCTCAAAAATTTGCTGTTTAAATTTCGTAAATAATAAAAATGGAGTATCATTCAACATCAAAACATTGTCGTCTTTATCATCCAAAATCACATTAAGCACAGTGGCCAAGGACGCGCATTCGCTTGTCCATTCTGGGAAACTCCTCCACATATCCCATTCATCAAATCCGGCAGTACCGTTACATAAAGGTATTAAGTGGCCACCCGTGCTTTTCACGAGGTCAACACTGTCTTTAAAGCATGCGTCATTAAAGACTTTTCCATTTGGATCTGCAGAAATATAAGCAAGACTGACTTTGATTCCTTCTTTGACGGCAAAATCTTTTAAAGCAAAGATTGTATTTCTTATAATTGTACCCACTCCACAGTAGTGTGTATTAATGCCGTCATATGATGCGATGATTAGGTGTTTTGCCATATTATTTTTGGATATCTATATAATCTCCAACGCTCACCTTGAGGATATCCATAGCTGACGCAAGGTTAGCTGCAATTTCGAGAGTATTATTACTTCCTCTATAGCAAAGTAACTCACCAATTTTTACATCACTAAATGTATTGGCAAATTTTATTTCGTGAGTAATATCATTGATAGTGATATTCAAAATATTCTTATCTTTGATATTATCAACAACAGGAATATTCGTCTTAATATTTCCAAATCCATCTATGTAAGTAATGACAAACTTACCATATTCCAGTTCAGAAATAAAAACGAGTTTATCTTTATCAAATGGTGAGACTATTTCATAATTACCTTTTGCTAATTCTATCGCTGCGGGTGTAAAAAAATCTCTGCCATGAAAGGTGTTTGAGTGTGTAGATCTGAATTCTTCTTTTATTACATATACCTTACAGACAGATCCAAGTTCCTTTAAAAGATAGTGGAATAACCCATTATTGGGGCCTATAAATTTGTAATTTCCTGCGTCGATGTAAATCGGTTCACGTTTACCGCCAACTCCAGGGTCGACCACGCAAATAAAAATAGTTTGATCAGGAAAATATTCGTACGCTTTGTTTATAACAAAAGCGCCGCTCAATACTGAAAACTGTTTAATACTGTGATCGATGTCAACAATCTGTGCGTCAGGAAAATCTTTTAGAATCAGTCCCTTCATTGAAGCGACAGCAAAATCGAAACTGAAGTCAGTCATCAGTGCAAACACCTTACTATCTAGTCCTTTCTGAATGCTCATTGATAAAAAATACCATAAAATATGTTGATTAGCAATTTTTTTCTGGCCAATATGATTGGTTAATTTATCAACTTCTGACTCAGATTTTAAGTGAGTAATCGGAAATATTTAATGTAATTTTCCTAAATTTGACATCAATCCAAAAAGCTATTGGCGCTGAAGAACTTTTATTCTATCCGGATTTGAAAG
Organism: Patescibacteria group bacterium; assembly: GCA_038055245.1. GTDB lineage: Bacteria > Patescibacteriota > Minisyncoccia > Phycocordibacterales > UBA9973 > UBA9973. The sequence goes on from JBBUIR010000023.1 coordinate 9,201, forward strand.
ATAAACTAAAAGAAATTAAAAAGATTTGGACAAAACAACAAAAAGCTAAAGAATTTATAAAAAATAGCTTGGAATATCTCCAATCTGATTTATCTGTCCGATCGACTTAGAATTATTCTGGTGAAGTGGTGAACTACAGTTTCTAGTTTATCCATATAAATACCATGGGGAGTAGAATCTTTTTCACATGATTCCAAAACAAATTTCTCACTGTATTGGTCATAATCATAAACCAAAATGTGAAGCATCTCGTGTACCAAAGTATACTCCTCATCACCTCGCCAGGGATCCCAAGTCATGAGAATGGTAGCTTCTTTTTTCCCTAAGTCGGCAATAAAATCACCACTTTTACGATAATTATTTTTTGTCTTAAAATCAACTATTTTGAGATCGAGCTTCCAATCTGACATCTCCAAATTCATTTGTCACTTATTCATCATAATCTGTAACTCTTCCACAGGCAATCCTTTCTTTTTTACTTCCATTCCATAAATTATTTCTTGATCTTTTTCCATTTTAGTAAATCTGGATAATGATAACATTTTTTTAAATTATTAGTAATTCCGGCTTTGTCAGACCAACAAAAAATAGATGTGACTCAAAAGCCGTAGACGAAATATGTACACAATTCCATTTTTGTAAATTATTTTTATTGGAAATTACACACTTATATGGAACGTGCGCATTAAGTTCGACGACTTCACCTTTGTAATATTTAAGCCAGAGTTTAGAATGATTAACAGCAAGGGTCGGCACATCGCGTGGTATCAATCGGTCAGCAGGAACAATACCTACAAATAAATTATACTTGCTGAACCACGCAGGGCTAAAACGATATAGGGGAATCTCAATCCCCCGAAACCTAACATTGGGAATTACATCAACGACTTTTCCTTCAAGCTGCGAATTTCTTCTTTTTAGCCAAAAAATACATCCGTAATAATAAATCGATTCTTTGAATTTCTTACAATCAATGGACTTATTAAATTCATCAATTAGGATTGAAATCATTTTTTTGTTTTGTTTAATAATTTTTTGTTTTGCCTTATTCTTTCTTAAATCTAATTTAAACTTACAAATTATAAGATGGGAAATCATTAAATTGCAGATGTTCTCTTAAGTGAACAGAAACTTCTTCCACAGAAGTTTTGTTTTTATTTTGATTACAGTATTCCTTAACAAATTTTCTAAATAATGGATAAGTTTTCATAATCCTAAAAAATAGCGGAAGGGTGTAAAACACCAACCTTCCGCCGTTTACAACCACATCGCCTCTGGTATTAAGACTTTAATGTTGTTTTGAAACTCCATAAGATTATCAGTAGTATGGATTAGATTGAATATCACCCTAGTGCGATAATGCGAACCAGGAGAATAAAGAGATCTTATTTTTTTCTTTATCTCGTTAGTTTTTTTTAAAGCATTATCACCTTCAACCACCAGTACTTCAACCGACCCAGAGACCATAGCTTCAATAGCTTCTCTTTTCCAGTCTTCTCCAAACTCACTCGGCTCATTTAAGACTGGTTGATAACTCCTTATCATTCTTTCATTTAGCCAAATTTTTTTCCTTGCTACAATCTTTAATTCCCTCAATCTGATTGCCTTGTAAATTTCACTCTCCAATTTTCTCTCAAAAGCGTCTGGTTTTACGAGTACCAATGACTTTTCCTTCATATCTAGACCCCTTTCTTGATTCTTGATTCGTTCAATTCTGTTTGCTACAATACCACAATGACACCAGCAAAGTCAAATAGTAAAGTAATCGTACTTGAAGGTCTTCCTGGAACCGGCAAGACATCGATTATCTCAACATTGAGAAAAGAAATTAATGTTGTGGATGGAATAGTTTTAAAAAGCGAAAACATAACAAATGGTGGAGAAATTTTTTTCCTAGAAAACGACAGGGAGAAAATCAAACAAGGAAAAATGTCAGACGGATTAACATTAATTGATCGTGGCTATCCATCTACTTTGGCGCACAATTATTCAAGACTCTTTTTTGATCAAAAAAGAGACTACTTTCAACTATTAGAAACATTTGTCAAATATAAAAAGCTTCAAAAAAATATACCAGATGTTTATATTCATATTGAGATTGATGTTGAAACATCAATTATGAGAAAAAAACGCAAAGCTAACCCCAATGATATCTGGACAATAGAAAAATATTTGAAAGTAATTAAAAATTATTATGAATTTCATTTTCGATTTCTTGAGCCCGACATCAAAATTATTAAAATAAATGGTCTGCTTCCTTTACCAAATATCATTAATGAAATTAGAAATTATCTAAAAATATAATATGAAAAAATATAAAAAATATTTTGATTTGATAAAAAAAATATTCATAGAAACTCATGAGAATGCTGGGGGTAGTGAGTTCCGCTACTTTCATAGTATAAATGTGGCAAATATTAGTAATTATTTAGCTAATAAAAATAAATTATCAACTATAGATAAAGAGATAGTGATTGTCGCCTCTCTTTTTCATGATATATCAAAACATAAAAGAGTTACCACCGATGGCTTTCTTGATGGGAGTAAAATCTATGAGATTTCAAACAAATTGAAACCCCACGAATTAGAAAGTGCAGAAATGGCAAGCAATTTTATAAAGAATGACTTTTTAGAGGAAATCGTTAGCAAAATCAAAAACACGATTGTTAATCACAGTAATCCATCAACCATTTATGAAAAAGTTTTACACGACGCTGACGAACTTTCTGAAATGGGAGTAATGAATTTATGGAAAATGTTTACTTACTCTAGCTACAAAAAGAGAAACATTGCTGACACTGTTAAATATTGGAATGAGGAGGATAAAATAAGACACATGGATAAAGTAAATGGTCTCTTTCTTGACGAGAGTAAAAAAGAAGGATTAAAAAGGATAAAAGAAGTAGACAAAATAATTAATAAT
>JBBUIR010000024.1:0-2166 GCA_038055245.1 Patescibacteria group bacterium
CTGTTTTTAAATTTCAGATTGCAAATGGAATAATGAATGGTTATGGAACAGTAGGTCCCTTAACTCGCGCATTATTAAATAAATATTAAAATGATCTATTGGTTTAAAAAACATTTTATTCCGCACGAAGGCAATGATCATCGTCCGCACATATTGCGTGATTCTAATATTCGCAATATCATTGTTGTAGTTATTTTTTTAGAAATATTTACTTTTTTAATACCAACTTTCACTAATCTAAATGGGACAGGAAATATGGCAGCGGTATTGCCAGCAGTATTAGCTGAGTTTACTAACCAAGAACGTCAAATACAAAATCTTCAAATTCTTACAGTAAATCCAATTTTAAATAAAGCGGCAGAAATGAAAGCTATGGATATGGCGACATATGGATATTTTGCTCATACCAGCCCAGAAGGAAAGACTCCTTGGTATTGGATTAAAAAAGCAGAGTATAAATATCAATATGCCGGAGAAAATCTTGCTATTAATTTTAGTGATTCAAAAGATGTCACAGATGCGTGGATGGCGAGTCCAACTCATAAAGAAAATATTGTGAAAGATAATTATACAGAAATTGGCACTGGTGTTGCTAATGGCATATATGAAGGGAGGGAAACAATTTTTGTAGCGCAAGTTTATGCCAATCCTCTTCCTGAAGTTTCTAAACAGACTGAATTCACAAAATCAGATATTAAAAAAGTAGAAAAAATTGCTAGTGTAATTAAAGAAGAACCAACAAATATTCTTGGAGCAGAGACAGCTGCAAATACAGAAAATGTTGATGTATCTAATTCAATAAAATCTATTCAGGAACCCACATTCTTTCAGAAATTATTCGCTTCACCTCGCAACACCACAAATATAATCTTATACATTGTTTTTTGGATGATTGCTATTGCTTTATTTCTATATATATTTATAAAAATAAAAAACCATCATAAAGATTTGATAACCAACGGACTGATTGTTCTTGCTATTATTGGGGCAATATTTGTTGCGAACTACTATTGGAGCCATAAAGATATGGTTATCATTCAAAGTCTTGATTATTCAAACGAAGATAAATAGGAACCTTAAATATTTTTTGTGATTAAGAAATTTTTTGTTATACTGTCATAATATGAAATTTATATATAACTTTTTTGATAAACTTGAAGATAAAATTAGAGGCAAACTAAGTCATTATCCTATTATTTATGCTTTTCTAGGCGGTATTGGTGTCGTGACTTTTTGGAGAGGTGTTTGGCATACAACAGATTTTTTTACACAAGTTATTTTTTCTTATCAACAAAATATTTCTATTGATTTAGGTTCTCTTCCTTGGTGGGATGGACCTTTGTCTATTTTAATAGGCAGTATTTTGCTTTTATCAACTGGTTTATTTGTTTTTGATTTTATTGGTACTCAGGCAATAATTACTGGAATTAAAGGGGAAAAAAAATTGGAAGAAAAGACGGAAGAAGAAATTAGGATAGAAACAGAAACAATTGGAGAAATTAAAAAAGAAGTCAAAGAAATATCACATCGTTTAACTGATATTGAAAAAAATTTAAAATAAAAGTATGAAAATAAATTTACAGGGAAAAAATTTTGAACTCACTGAAGCTATTAAAGATTATGTTGTTAAAAAAGTCACTAATTTGGAAAAATTACTTTCTACAATGGAAGAAAAAGGAGGGGAGGTTGTGGTTAATTTTGAGGTTGGTAAAAGCACTAAGCATCATAAATCAGGCGTTGTTTTTCATTCTGATTGTTTGATTAACATAAATGGAGAAAAATTTTATTCCAGTTCCGATAAGGAAGATTTATATCAAGCAATTGACGAAATAAAAGAAAGTCTTTATGAAGAAATAAGGAGATTTAAAGATCGCAGACAAACATTATTTAGAAGAGGAGCCTCCAGTGTTAAAAAAATGTTAAAAGGTCTCTCCAAACGAAATCCTTTTACTTCAAAATATTAATTCTTATAATCTACTTCTTTTCCGCCTTCGGGAATAATTTTTTTTATGACGAATCTATTATTTTCTAATACAGCATCGGTAATAATTATTCTCTTTCCATCTTTGAAAAAGAAAGTTCTAGGCCATGTGGCATAAGCGCGAAATTTATTATATAAAACGTTTGGCGACTCGGTTGCCAAGTTGACTAATCCATCTTCTTTTT
>JBBUIR010000025.1:0-3309 GCA_038055245.1 Patescibacteria group bacterium
GTTCTAGAGTAATCATTTATTTTATTTTACCGCTACCCCAAAAAACCGCAATAGCCAAAGCTGTGGATAAGTTTATTTTGTAATCTCCTGTTTTAAAAACAGCTTTATGAATCTGAGTTTATATAATCAATGAGATCTGATGTGATTATATTTTATCGCCTTAATGATTTAAGCATCTGCCGCAAAATCACTGACGCGGATTCTAAAATTGATGCCATTTGGTTTTTCATAGGGATAGTAACGCTAATAAGTTGCTCTGTCTGAGTATAACATATAGAGCAATTTGGATTTGATGATACTGGTATATAATATTGATAATCATCGATATTATTATATGGATAAATATAAGGATAATCACCAGTACCATATCCTCCATTGGCATATCCAGGAGTATATTTATATGATCCTGTATCTGTGGGGTTAGAATTAGGATCAGAATATATAAAAGAAGTTTTATACCAACAATTACCAACCGGCTGAACAAGACGTATTCCATTGGTATTTATAGCGCCAGCCGGACTGCCATTAATTCCGGCTTGGCCAGTTCTTGATAACCATTGATTGCAAGTTTCACCTAAACCCCCTTCACCGGTTGTATTTTTCCAGCTTTTAGGTGCTGTAATACTGACTGAGCCTAAATTTCCATTCGGAGCAATAAAAGGAGTTGTTGTAGTTCCTTGTGTTGTTAGCGCCACAATACTAAACGGCGCGTCGCTGGAGTCGTTATAATAATAATCTCCTTTAAATTCTATGCTAATTTTAAAATTATTACTTCCCTTACCCATTGGCAATTGAGAAATTGACGGAATTGTCCAGTCATAATCATAATATCTATTATAAGTCCTTCCACTAGTATCGCTAAAATTCTTATTATTTTTAACTGAAGCAATCTTAATAGTTGATCCGCTTCCTATATAATTTGAATCGTAAATATAAATATCATAATTAAGATCGGGATTATTAACATTTACAGATTTCCAACTGATACGACGAGTTTCTCCTGTTTTCCATTGTTCTCCACCATTAGGAGAAATCAAAGCAACAGATATGGGTATGTTAATGCTAAAAGAAATTGCTCCCGTACCTGCCGGACATCCCGCACATACTGTTGTTGAAGAAGCTATTGTTGTAGCTATAGGAGTAGTGGCTGCCAAAACTGTTAGTGTCACAGGAATTGTTTTTGGTGAACCAATAAAATTACCAGAAATAATTATATTGGCTATGTAAGTCCCCGAACTTAATCCACTAGGATTTACTGATACCCAAAGACTAGCAGTGCTATTGGGATAAGCGGTAAACACAGCTTTAGCATAAAATATATTGAGCCACGGTGGCTGATTAGGCACACTTATTATAGAATCCACATTCACATTAGAAGTATTGGTGAATAGAAGTGGCTGAGGAAGAGGGTTGTTTCCGCCTTGCGTATAACTAAAATTAAATGAGCTTTGAGAAAAAGAAAATGTATTTTGTGTTGTTGGCGCCACAATTGTCAACGATGCTGAATTAATACTCGGATATCCTGCTATTTGTCTAACACGAATACTATGATTACCAACACTCAGATTTGAAGGTACTACAAAAGAAAGTTGTGTATTACTATATATACTTGCGGCAATAGTTTGAATTCCATCAATCTCAACAAGCGAAGATTTATCAAAATTTTGACCGTATATATAGACTGTATCACCAATTTTAACTGAGCCTGAATTTCCATTCGGAGTAATAAAAGGAGTTGTTGTAGTTATTTGTGTTGTTAGCGCCACAATACTAAACGGCGCATTAGATTTATCTTCTACTGTGCCACCTGCAGATTTATAACCAATCATATATATCTTAAAAGATGGTTTAGTGGGGACCCATTTACTTGCAAAATATGCTACTTGACCCTCCGTAATACTGTCAGACACTTTCCAAGTATAAGTTCCGTATCCAGACCCATTTATTGGCATATCTTTAACAATCCACGCATGCCATTTATCATCCTCATATAAAGCTATTGAAACTTTATTTATTCCATCATTAACGATGTACTCAATTTGAGTATTATCCGAATATTTAACATTCTCCCCTCCTTTTGGCGAAAGTACAGCGATTGATGGTTGAACTAAAGTAGGTGTTGGAACTGGAACTGGAATCGGTGTTGGTGTTGAAATCGGCTGAATTACGCCGCATCCATAAAGGCTATTTAATTTCGCTCTTGTGGCTTTGCCGACAAAGCCAGTCGGATATTTTAATCTATAAGAAGTTAAAATCTCACTCCTGTATTTTTCTTGGAAAGCAGAAACAGCCGAAGCAGTCGATTCGTCAAAAACAGATCCCCCTTTTTTTTCCGAATCATCAATTTGAAATCCTTCTTTTTCTAAGGCAGTCTGCAAATTTACTATGTCTTGTTCTTTTGCAAGAGCGCCACTTCCACCGTCGCCAAATTTAAGATTTTGGTTAAAATCATAACACCACCGCTGAGTTATACCTCCTTGTTGAGCCAATTGCGACTGTAATTGCTGAATCTGCGCCACTAAAGCGTTAATTTGTGCTTGAAGATCTGCGTTTATTGCCGCGCCGACAAAACTCGGTAAAACCAACACAACCAACGACAACGCGATTATTAAATATTTTTTCATACTATTTTTTAGAATTTAAAATCTAAAATTTAGGATTTTGATCGTAATTCCAAATTCCATATTTCAAATTCTTATTAAATTATAATTTTTATAATTCTATCATTAATACCCCCCCCCGCAAGAGCCGAATGGGGATAACTTTTCAATTATTATTTTCTATAAATTTTAAAATATATTCACAATATTTATGATAATCTTTTAAATAATCGCCGATAGAAAAATATATTTTTCCGCTGATCTATTTTATAATATTTAGCAGGTACCCATAAAATTAGACACATAGTCTCACTGATGATAATCTGCAAAATGAAAAGCGATTATTCCGAAAGCTACCGCCACATTCAACGATTCTTTCCCATGGCCAATGTGATGTGGATGGTGAGCTTGCCGAACCATTACTCCTTTCATCGGAATTTCCAAAATTTTATCAGATTTTTTTAAAATTGATTTTGGTAATCCTTTCACTTCATTGCCCAAAATTAATACCATCCGAAATTTTGAATTTATTTTAATATTACTAATCTTTTTAGCGCTATCCTGCAGGATAGCGCTATCTGATGAAATAGTGGTTTTAATTTTATAATACGGAATTGATTTTTTATCCTGTTCAATGGCGAAAATTTTATAACCGTCGCGTTTTAATTTATCAATCAATCGGCTGGTTGATTTGCAATGTTCCCACTCA
>JBBUIR010000026.1:0-5573 GCA_038055245.1 Patescibacteria group bacterium
CTTCGACTTCGCCCCAGCCACTGCTTTTTAGTTTTGGATCAATGTATTCGGCTCTTGTTTCTGCTTCGTTCATGATTAAACTTTAATATTCCGAAAGAGTTTTGAGCATTTTTTCCGACAAACTTTCAAACTCCTGTTTAGATTTTTCAATATTTTCTTTTGTGCCTATTTGTTGTGCGTCAATTAAATTTGGATCAAGATCAAAAATAGCTGAACCAATTTCTTGACATTTTGCCGGTATTCTTCCATAGTCCTGAATGATTTGCAGTGGATTTTTCCAACTTACTTCAACTAATCCATTACGACAATGTTTTTCTGATAAATATTTTTTTACGCTCGTTGGGATTTTTTCCATCCAGATTCTATGATCAGCTATCGGTTGCTTTCCATAAACATTATATGAATTTATTATGTATCCGATAAAAAGTGGGTCTCCCGGTAGTACGAATTTAGTTTCCGTATTGCCGGCTAAAGCCTTAGCGGTAAGTTTCCAGTTTATTTTCCATTTTTCGTAAATTGTTCCAAGATTTTCAATTCCCTGAAGGCTAAATGCATCAGGCAACATTGGAACTATAAAATAATCAGCTCCAAGTAATATGATTTGATTCAATAGTCCAAGACTGGGAGAGGTATCAATTATAAAAATGTCAATTTCTTCGTTTAATCCTTTTTCTCTCAAAAAACGATCAATCGCGCTGGTTTGAAAATATCCGATTTTTTGTCCGGAAGCCGCTTGTCCATAAGCGTTAATAAGCAATGCTTCATAGGTTGAAAGATTAATGTCGCCTTTAAGCAAGTATAGGTTTTGAGCCGCCTTTACCGGTAATAAATTTGCGGACAGGTCTACATCTGAACCTCCTTCAATGACTCCCCTCAAAACATCGTATATCGTTTTTTCAGTTGCTGAAAATAAAGTTTTTTCATAATATTCTTCTCCCATTGATAGGCGAGTTATATTACATTGGGGGTCAAGGTCAATGATTGCAGTTTTATACCCTTGTTTAGCAAAAGATACAGCACAGTTAAAGGCTAAAGTAGTTTTTCCCACTCCGCCTTTATTATTTACAAAGATAACTTTTTTGGAACGAGAGAATTTCATATTTTTATTATAACACTCACAATTCTCCATTAAAGGCTTTTTGTAAAACAGATTTTTTCAGTTCTTCCAAGTCGGCCAATTTTCGCTTATAAATTGCTTCTAGTTTTTTCGTTTCGGCCGAGAGCGCGTCTAGCTTGGCAACGATGACTTTTTGTTCTTTGAGTGAGGGAATATCAATTTCTTGAATTTTAAAAATTGCATGCGTTATGTCTGGTTGCGCTGCTCTCAATGCAAGATTCATAATCTTTGATTTAAAAATTGGATTCTGTAACCAAATAAATAAATAATCTTTGTCTAGTTTTTTACTAGGAACAACTTTAAAAGAATTATTATGCAATACACCTTTTCTACCCCTGAAAACTAAACCTAAAGAACCTGTTCTTGTATAAAGAATATCTGATTCATTTACTAATGCATTTTTGGGATAATTATTCGGATCAATATATTGTTCAACAGTGTTATTTTTCAAATCCTTAATTCGTAATAATGGTAAATTACTTTTTTCGACCAAAGCATGTTTAGTTTTAGTATTAATTGCTATTCCTTGATATAAAGTACAAACATCTCCTAAGATTTTATGTTGCCAATCTTTTCCGGGATTTGAAAAAACATTCTGTAAATAAGATTCAAAAAGGTCTTTGGTGTTTTGAAGATTTTTCTCGGAATTTTCTTTCGCCTTTGTGACTTTCTCAAAAACCTCATTCAAAATTTTCACAATGCGGCGTTGTTCGGGAAGGGGTGGAAGAGGAATTTCAATTCCTGATAATTTTGAACCAGATAATTCTTTAAAAGTTGTACCACTTCCTAGTCTATTTAATAAATCAACAGAATTAAATAAAAAATAAAAAAGGAATACATAATCTAATTCTTTTTTAGGAATAAGCCCTTTACATCCCTGATTTGTTGCCATTGGCACTTTATTTATTGCAAGATGCCCTATCGGAGCTCTAGATGAGAGAATAATCGAATTAGGTGGAAGAATTTTAGCAGAAGAATTTTTTAAGCCTGAATTCGATATTTTTCTTGCAGTTTCTTTTGTATAAATACTCATCAAAGAACCCATATCTTTTGGTGTAATCCAAAAATGATCTTTTCCCCAAAAAGACAAATTTTTTGTATCTGGCGTTCCACCGTTAATAATCTCACAAACTTCGCCGAGTTTTCTTGTTTGCCAATTAGTTTTCACAAATTTATGATCATTATTTAAATAATTCATTTATTTTGTCAAAAAGAGGATTGAAATTTTTGAAGTCATCTTCTATTTTTCTTTCTTCGCAAATGTATTTTTTAAATTCTTGTTTACGAAGAATTCTTTTTCTTGAAATGATCTTTCCATCTTTATTGGTTTCTGTAATACTAAAAAATCTTTTTTCATCTAAAAACAATTCTGAATCAAATAAATTTTCAATCCCACACTGCAATTCTTCTTCAATATTTTTAGTATTTTTTTTAAATATGAAGGGTGATAAATAATCAGTTTTTTTATTTTCACAACAGCTAAACTCTGTTTCTGCGTCACAATCAAATATAAATATTATCTTAAACCTATCGAAATTCGAATCTCTGAACATTGTGAAAAACTTTTTTATATCGTTTTTGCCTCCCAAACTTTCAATATCAAAGTCCAGTCCTGGTGAAAAAAACTCTTTTGCCTTTTTTATGTATACAACATTGTTTCCTTCTGTATAGAGAATTGGTTTTTTAATTATCTTTATTTTTTTAACAAAATCGTCCTTTCTTTTTTCTGTCTCAATATATAAATTTTCAAGATCCTTGTTTAATTGAAAAACACCCAATTCTTCATTTAATTTTTCTGAATCTGTTTTAAAATCATCTCCTTCAAATTGGAATCTCCCGTTAACGTCCCTTTTTATTTTTGTAATTCGTGATGCTTTAATTTTTTCATCTCTCCAAATTCTGTATGATACGACGCCGTTACCATCTAAAGAAAGAAAGTTGAATGAATGTGTAGTGATAAATATTTGAGCGTTTTTGACAAATACATTTTTAAATCTATTAGCAAGTAGGTGAGCATTTTTATATTCATAAGAATTTTCCGGTTCTTCAAATCCCCAAATAAAATATTTTTTTGCTTTCTGTCCTGATTTAATTTTTTTTGATGTTAAGGCCTGTTCTTTTACAGAAATAAAATTTAAAATTTCAGGAATAAGTTTTGCTTGAACTCCATCACCACGGAATCTGAGAGGTATCTTACCAGTTTGAACATTTAAACTTTGAAATAAATTGACAAGATCTGGAAGTTCAAAAATTGGAGCAATATTTGCATTAAAATCACCAAGCATTTTCTTGAACTCCAACATGAGAATTTCTGTATCTTGCTGAATAGCTTTTTCAAAATCTCCTTTTTTTGTATCTACATTTGAATCTTTAGCTTTCAGTAAAGTTTGACGCAATTCTCCATACAAATGAGAAAAATAGTTTTGATCTTTAATTGCTGGTATATAGTGATATTGGATAGAATCAAGAAAATCAGTAAGCTGTTTAGTTAAACTTGCAGAAAAGTTAGATGTTAATTTTTTAGTCTTTGAGTCTATAAACTTGAAATAGGAAGATCCTTTTTCTTTTTTAAAACTTGTCTCAACTCCGGAACTTTGACTATGTGTACTATATTTAGAATTTTTAGTAAATTTTCTACTTACCCAAAAGTGTTCTGGTAAAAAAAGCTTATCTTTTTGGGTAGCGTTTTTTCCTCTATTTTTTGTGTTTAAAAAGGTAATTCTTATTGTTACCAATTCTTCTTTAATATCTTTTTCATCACTTTTTATGTCTTTTTTAAAATAATCATTCTCAAATGAAAAAAATTGCTCCTGATTAGTTTGATTATTGAAGAATAAATTCAGTGCCCTAAGAATATTAGATTTCCCTGAATCATTAGCTCCTGAAAATATATTGAGGCTAGAGATTTTATCAATTTCAGATTTATCTCCCTGCCTATTACAAAAAGATCTAAAATTTTTAATCTCAATTTTCTCAATTATTTTCATACAATCTTTTTTATAGAATCCAAAATATTACCACTTTCCTCATCTAGCTTTTTCATCTCCTTTAAAATATCCTTTGATTCGCGCAGAAGTACTTCATTGCCCTTGGTTGGGTTTTTGACTGACAAATCAAACGAATTTTTATCGACATTTTTTACATCTAGCGACCACGAATTGGCACTATCTGCTTTAGTTTTTTGCAACTGAATAAATTCTGCCAAATCATTTTCATTGAGAGGATTACCTTTGCCAAGATTACGTGTAAGATTTAGTTGATAAAACCAAGCATTTTTTGTTGGCTCGCCTTTTTCAAAAAACAAAACCACTGTTTTTACACCGGCTCCCTGAAAAGCGCCACCGGGTAAATCCAAAACCGTGTGCAGATTACAATTTTCCAAGAGGAGTTTACGAAGCGAAACACTGGCATTATCCGTATTGGAAAGAAAAGTATTTTTAATAATGATGCCGGCATGCCCTCCGGCTTTAAGGATTTTTATAAAATGCTGCAAGAACAGATTATCAGATAAGCTGGATTTTATTGGAAAGTTTTGTTGAAGCTCCGTGCCTATTTTTGCCCCGAAAGGCGGATTGGCTAGGATGATATCAAAACGATCTTTTTCCTGGATGTCGTTAATATTATCCGCCAGCGTATTCATATGGCGAATATTCGGGGCCTCAATACCGTGCAGAATCATATTCATAATGCCGATGATGTAAGCTAGAGACTTGATTTCTTTGCCGTAAAAAGTTTTGTTTTGCAAAATCGCCATTTGACTAGAAGAAAGTTTCGACTGATTTTCTGTCAAATATTTATAAGCCTCAACTAAAAAGCCAGCACTACCGCAAGCACCATCATAAATTGTGTCGCCTATTTTCGGAGCAACTACTTTAACAATCGTTTTGATAAGTGGGCGTGGAGTGTAATATTCGCCGCCGTTTCTTCCGGCGTTACCCATATTTTTAATTTTGGCTTCGTAAAGATGCGAAAGTTCATGTTTTTCTTCATACAGTCGAAAATGCATTTCGCCTACAATATTCAAAATTTCTCGTAGTTTGTAACCGCTGGAAATTTTATTTTTGAGTTCAGAAAAGATTTCGCCGATTTTGTATTCGATTGTATTTGAATCTTCCGCTTTAAATTTTTTGAGATAGGGAAAAAGTTTATTATTTACAAAATCTTTCAGATCATCACCAGAAAGAGCTTTGTTATGATCCAGTTTTCCACCACCATTTTTAGGGCAAGCCCAGGTATTCCAACGATATTCCGGAGATAAGATGTACTCATAATTTTTGCCAGACAAAGTAGCTGATTTCTTTTTGTCTTCTTCCAAATCGTCAAGGTATTTCAAAAACAAAATCCACGAAGTTTGCTCAACATAATCCAGCTCAGTTCCACAACCAGAATCAGTATGAAGGATGTTATCAATATTTTTAAATGATTGTTCAAACATAATTTTTAATTGAGTACATTT
>JBBUIR010000027.1:0-3453 GCA_038055245.1 Patescibacteria group bacterium
AACCACATCTTTATAGTCGAACGAAAGCTTTATTTAATGATTTTGCCAAAAGTTTTAAAGGAGCTGATAACATATTCCTACTTCCTATTTTTTTTGCAAGAGAAGAAAAAGATGAAAATATTTCAAGCGGGAAATTAGCCTCAGCTATATGTTTGGCTGGAGATAAAGCTAAGGCTTTTTCAGATTTTGAATCGGCAGAGAATTTTATAAAAAGCTTAAACTTTGGGGAAAATGACGTGTTTGTGACAATGGGAGCAGGGGAAGCATATAAAGTAGCCGACAAGGTTTTCAAGTTTTCCTGATTGACCTTAGGGGTGCAATATGCTAGGATATATGTATGTCTTTGTTATTAGGCTAAAAAGCTTATGAATAAGGGCTATTTCAGTAAAAGCTAGATAACCGATATGAAGTTGGCGGAGCATATACCGCTCTAATATGAATAAAAACAATTTAATACGGTTTGTTCAATCTCTAATGTTTTTGCCTTTTATGACAGGAACAACTGTGCATTTGGGAAGCATTATACTTAATGCAACTCAAGATACTAATCAGACCGTATTTATACAAAAAGAAAATATTGAAGCTGATGGTTTATTGGCCTTTAACCAGGTTTTAGACCAGAAAGCTAAAGATTTAAAAGCCAAAGCGGATGCTATTGATAACTACTTCAAATCACATGACATGCCTCTTTTTGGCATGGGTGTGAAAATGATGGAAGAAGCTGAGAAGAACGAACTTGACTGGCGTCTTTTGCCTGCTATTGCTGTTCGAGAATCCACTGGTGGAAAATTTGATTGTAAAAAGGTTGAAAACAACCCTTTTGGCTGGGGTTCCTGTAAAATCGGTTTTAATTCCATTGATGAAGCTATTGAAACCGTGGCTAAAAATTTAGGAGGTAATAATCCCAATACTGAAAAGCATTACGACAATAAAACTACCAAGCAAATCTTGCGAGCCTACAACCCGCCTTCAATAGTGCCTCATTATGCCGAACAAGTGATATCTATCATGAATGTTATTGGAGAAGAAAATCTAGCAACCCCAGAAACAGTAAAAACTTAATAAAATAAAATTTTTTTTGTTTTATTATTTACTCTAAGTAAACTAAAGTCATCTTGTGTTCCTTCGGTTCAAACAATGTAATTTGGAAATTATAATTTTTTCCCAATTCTAATTTTTCACGGAGTTTGGATTCTGTCCCAAAAGTGGAATTATGAACTAACCCAGCTACTCCTTCTTTGATGGAAACCAAGGCGCCGTGTTTGTTGTATTTGATGACCACACCTTTAATGATGTCGCCTTTCTTTAATTTTCCTTCAAATTCTGTCCAAGGATTTTCTTTTAGCGCTTTAATTGAGAGTGAAATTTTACCATCTTTTATTTCAATTACTTTAGCGCGTACCTTGTCTTCTACTTTAAACATATTGCGAGGATCTTCCACAAGACCCCAATCAAGTTCGGAAATATGCACAAGGCCCTCTAGTCCGTCTTCAAGTTTTAAAAATACTCCGAAATCAACTAAACCGGCGACTACGCAACCTAGTTCATCGCCGACGTTATATTTACTTAAGATTTCTTTCTTCTCTTCAGGATTATTATCTTTTTCAGAAAAAATCAATTTACCCTCTTTAGGAAGCGTGGAGATAATCATTACTGAAATTTTTTCACCAACAAGTTTTTTTAATTCTTTTAATATTTTATCTTTATCTGAATCTAAAACACGAGGATAGTGATCAGCTTTAAGTTGAGAAGCAGGCAAAAATCCTTGTATGCCTTGCCATTCCAAGATTAATCCGCCCTTATTTGCATCTTTTATTTCTAAATCTAGAACAGTTTTTGCTTTTATGGCTTTTTCAGCTTCGCTCCAGGTAAGCGCTTGTTTGGCTTCTTTAAGAGAAAGTTCCGTATATCCGTTTTCATTTTCTTTTTCAACAACTTTTGCTTTAATAATGTCACCCAGACTTATTTTTTTAATAATATCTTTTGCATTAATAAATTCGCGACCGTAAATGATACCTGTGCCAAAAGGAGATAGATCAACAAAAACTGATGATTTTTCTATAAGAATTACCGGACCTTCTACCAGTGAGTCAACTTCAGGTCTAGTTGCGCTTCTATCAACAATAGATTTTAAAACTGGATTTTCTACTATTACTTCTTCTTTTTCTTTATTCATATATTCAACAAAAAAATCCGCATTGAAGCGGATATAAGGTTTAGGTTCTAATCAAGACTCCTTGTCTCACTTAGGGTTACCCCAAATCCTGCTTTTAATATATTCTCTACATGCTAATACAAAAAGTCAAAAAACGCAACCTCACCCCCTGCCCCCTCTCTAAAATTTTTAATTTTAGAGAGGGGAATCCATGAGTATTTTTCCCCCTCTAAACTTGCTTGAAGAGGGGATTAAGGGGTGAGGTTGTATTTTCTTTTCTCCATTTTTTTTGTTATAATGCAAATAATGATAATCACATATTTCGGAGAACAATTCTTTAAGATGGGACAGGGAGATATGGTTCTAGCTTTTAATCCTGTTAATAAAACGGCCAAATCCGACATATCGGCTCATTTTGGAGCGGACATAGCATTTGTCACTACTAACTATTCTCTTTTTAATGGAGTGGAACAACTTTCTCATGGCGAACGCATGCCTTTTGTTATTAATGGTCCCGGAGATTATGAAATAAAAGAAGTTTTTATAAAAGGCGTAATGTCCAATGCTTTGATTTCCGGCGAAAATTTTATTAATACGATTTATTCCTTTACTTTGGACAACATAAAAGTTGCATTTTTAGGCGCGCTTTCAGATTCAGAAATTTCAAAAGAAGCTCAAGAAATTATTGATAGTCCGGATATTCTTTTTATTCCAATCGGTGGGAAAAATGTGTCTAAAGAAGTAAGTCTGCTTGATGCCAAATCGGCTGCCAAACTGGCATTATTATTTGAACCTAAATTAATTATACCAATGAGTTATAATAATGATTCTCTGAAGATGTTTTTGAAAGAAATGGGAGAAGAAAAAGCTGAAGTAGTGGATAAATTAACCTTGAAGTTAAAAGATTTAGATGGAAAAGAAGGAGAAGTGATTATATTACAGGCAATATAATTAAGTAAAATTATAAAGTAATCAAATTTGTAAAGTAATATGAGAAGATTAATTCATCGTTTAAGAAGACAACCAGAAGAAATCAGAAGACATATATTGCATATTCTTATATTTGCGGTAGCTGTTATTATGATATTACTTTGGGTTTTTAGTTTGGGAAAAAATTTAGCAAATCCTGATACTCAAGTAAAAATGAAACAAGATTTACAACCGTTTTCTGTATTAAAAGACAGTTTAGTAAAATAAATATGGCGAAAAAAGATATAGAACCAATTGAAATACGCACAGATGGAATCATTCCAGTTGATGTGGTGACAGAAATGAAAGATTCTTATTTAGCGTACGCG
>JBBUIR010000028.1:0-2686 GCA_038055245.1 Patescibacteria group bacterium
TTTTTGAAATGTTTAAAATAGGAAAAGAAATGCAGAAAGTAATATTAAAAAATCCTGTTAATTCTGAAATTTATAAAGTAGCTCGCAGTGATGGAATGCTTATGATGAAAGAAGATGCTATGTTGAAAGCGCTAGATGGTATTATTCCATACAAAGAAGTTTTCAATTTTACCAGTGAAAATGAGTAAAATTAGGGTACTCCTCAAGAGGAGAATAAATGCGGGGTGGATGTTCCCCTTGAAGTCATTTTGTAGTATAATGTAAAATATATGGAAGGGGAAAAAAGAAAAATTTTAATAGTTGATGACGATACATTTCTTTTGGATATGTATGCGTTCAAATTTAGTCAACACAATTTTGAAGTTTATACAGCTCCGGGTGGCTTGCAAGCTATTGAAAAACTTAAAGACGGACTTAGTCCTGATATTATTTTGATGGATATAATTATGCCTGATATGGATGGTTTTGAAATGTTGGAAAAAATAAATAAAGATAATTTGTCTCCTGATTCTACAAAAATAATCTTGTCTAATAAGAGCCAACAGTCTGATATTGATAGAGGTAATAGCTTAGGAGCATCAGGATATATAGTAAAAGCAAATTCTACTCCCGCAGAAGTAATTAGCCAGGTAGTAGAAATTTTATCAAAGAAAGTTGTAGATAAAAAATAACTACGAGCTTAACGCCACATAAAATTATGGATTATAAAAAAGAATTTGAAGAACTTATTTTAACTGTTATTCATGAAAATGGTTCGGATTTGCATTTAGGAGTTGGAAAAGTTCCAGCTATTCGTGTGATGGGGGAACTCATTTTTCTTTTAAAGCATTCAATTTTAACCAAAGAGGATGTATTTGGTATTTTAAGCGAAGTTTTAGATAAAACAAAATTAGACAAATTTATAGAGGACAAGGAAATAGATTTTTCTTATGATTTTCGCGGAGAAGCGCGCTTTCGCGGTAACGCTTTTTTTCAGAAAGGTTTAATTAGTGTTGCTCTTCGATTAGTGCCTAAAGTAAAAACTCTTGCAGAACTGCATTTGCCTCCCATTGTTGCGGAATTAGCTCGTAAAAAACAGGGATTTTTTCTAGTAGTTGGTCCTGTTGGACAAGGTAAGTCGACTACATTATCAGCGATGTTGAACTTAATCAATAATGAACAAACGCGTCACATTATAACGATTGAAGATCCAATTGAATATGTATATATTCCCAATAAATCAATAATTAATCAACGCGAAGTTGGTATTGACACTAAAGATTTTCATACTGCGCTCAAATCAGTTTTTCGTGAAGATGTGAATGTGATAATGGTAGGCGAGATGCGTACTCCTGAAACAATTGCAACAGCCGTAACAGCCGCTGAAACAGGGCATCTTGTGCTTTCAACACTTCATACTAATAACGCTGCGCAGACGATAGATAGAATTATTGATTCTTTTCCAGGCAGTCAACAAGATCAGATTCGTCTCCAGCTTGCCTCCAGCTTGCTTGGTATTTTTTCCCAAAGGCTTATACCCAGAATTACCGGCGGACTTATTCCCGCTTGTGAGCTTCTTTTGAATAATAATGCTGTTTCCAACTTGATTCGTGAAAAACGCACGCAAGAAATAGATGTAGTGATAGAAACAGGAACAGAATCCGGAATGATAGATTTAAATCATTCGCTTATAGAACTTGTTCGCGCCGGAGAAATTACAATAGAAAATGCTTATCAATTTTCACTTAATCCAAAAGGTCTTGAACGCATGATTTAATTATTAATACAGGCATTAGGCATTAGGCATTAGCTAAAATCAAAAAAAGCTAGAGCCTAGAGCCTAGAGCCTAGAGCCTAATCGCACATGTTATTTAAATATAAAGTAGTAGATGACAAAGGAATAAGCAAGGAAGGAGAAATTGACGCGCCAAATCGCGATATGGCTATAAGCGGTCTTCAGAGAAGAGGGCTTATTATTATTTCCATTAGAGATCAAGGAAAAAATAAATCTTTCCTATCTATTTCCTTTTTTGGAAAAATATCAATGAAGGAAGTCGTGATTCTTTCTCGCCAAATTTCAACCTTATTTGAAGCGCAGGTTTCCGCTTTGAAAGCTTTTACGATGTTAGCTACCAATACAGAGAATAAAATTTTATCAGCAAAACTTACACAAATAAGCGATGATCTCCAGGCCGGGGTTTCTATTTCAGGCGCTTTATCGAAACACCCTGATGTCTTTTCGAATTTTTATGTCAATATGGTCAAAGTGGGAGAAGAAACTGGTAAGTTAAATGAAACTTTTGACCACTTGGCAAATTATCTAAATCGTCAATATGCGCTTACTTCCAAAACAAAAAATGCGCTTATTTATCCAATATTTGTTATTGTTACTTTTTTTGTAGTGATGGGACTGATGTTTGTTGTTGTTATTCCAAAACTTTCATCCATTATTCTTGATTCTGGACAAGAACCGCCAATCTATACAAAGATAGTTATTTGGCTTTCAACTTTTTTTGTGCACTATGGTTTTCTGGTCATTGTTTTTTTAATACTTTTAGGCATATGGTTATGGAGACTTTCTACAACAGAAAGAGGCAAAGTATATATTGACAACATGCGTTTATCTATACCGGCAGTGGGTAACCTTTATAGAAAACTTTACCTTTCCAGAATAGCGGATAATATGGACACAATGCTTACTTCCGGT
>JBBUIR010000029.1:0-2057 GCA_038055245.1 Patescibacteria group bacterium
TCATGGACGCCCTAGCGGAAATGTCCGAGGCTCAAATGCAAATGCGCTTGACCCGCCCTCCCGTTCGCGCGCAAGCAATTTTACTCCCTACGAAAGTAAGCCCCATTGAACATAAGCCTCGCGATTGTAATAATTTAAAGTAGTCTTAGGGTGATTATTCATATCAAATTGAGAAAGAGCATCAGAGATAGGTTCTTTTTTGAATGGAAGATGTATTATGCCAACCTGTTGGTTTTTTATAGCCTTAGCTAATTCATAAGGCCACAGACTTGAAAGTGCCGATGGATCCATAATCGTGTTATATCCAGTGTAGACGACAATTATTGGAATTTTGCATGTTTCAACCGCGTAACGAATTTCAAATGGTATCCAATCAGTATCATTCTTTGTAGTCGCACCGATAATTAAAAGTAGGTGTTTAGAATTATTCATTCTTTCAATCAAGGTTCTACGAAGTGTGTCTTTTCTACTGGAGTCTCTGACCGCATTAGTTTTTTCATGACTATTCACAAAACTAAAATCATCATCTCGAACTTTCCACTCTTTTAGTAAGGTATAATATTTCATATCTGAAACAGTGGGGTTCGTTTCTCCGTCTGCATGAAAAGCTATATATGTTCCGCTTCGATAAGCCATAATTAATTATGTAGTGTTTTTAAGAAATCTTGTATCTCAAGTAAATTCACTTTTTCCTGATCCTCTTTTCTGATCATGAGAATCATTTCTTTAGAAATAGGCTCTACTCTTGAGTTAACAATATACGAAAGCAAAATAAGATTTATCGGCAACTTAAAAGAAATTCCGGGCACTCTTGCTAGGTTAGTCCCCATAACAGGCATCACTATCGTTTTTTGTTCACCCTCAACTCTTATTTTATTCCAGAGATTTTGAAGAGATATCCATAAATTAGTTATGTCAGAAGTGGCTTTTAGGTCAGACCCCATTCGACTATACGCGCAACAGAAGAATTTTCTTCCTTGTCCTGAGAGGGCTACAACTGTCCCGATCTTATATCTTTTGTTTTTACCACGAGTTTTGGTTGTATCTTCTTCTGATTCCTCATTCTGTAATAATGTATTCAGATCAGTATCAAGGCTATTTTGATTATTACTGTATATAGATACTAAAAATTGTCCTTGCATACTATCCTTGCTTACAACATCACCTATCTCTGTATCAAAAGTGTCACTAAAGCCAATTACAAGATGTCCAGACTGATCAAATATATTACCAACTTTTACACCAATTTTTACATCGGGATTTGCAAATGTTTCAGAGAAGCTAGTCTTTGGCCAAGCTCTAAAAAGGGCAATCATTGTTGAAATTAAAATTACAGAGAACCAACCTTTCCAACCATAACTAGGGAGGTCTGTGTAGCTAAAGGTAATCACTTGAATTACTCCGCTAATTATGCCGACTGATACAAGAAAATTTGTACCAAACTTAATAAAAAACCTTTTTGAGAGGAAACTCTTTATCATAAGCCTAATTCTTCATAAACTGAATCTTTATAGTGATATTTATGACTCATATACTCTGAATCATTTTTTCTATTTTCGTAGTTATCTGGAAAATTATCTAGCGCGTATTTAATAATTTTCATCTTAAAAGGAATGTTGATCGTATAAATCCAATCTTTTACTGCACTTGGACAAAGGTCATCGTCGAAGACCTTTTTATTATTCAAATTCACCACAATTATCGGTATATCTTTTTTTCGAGCGAGTTCAATTTCCCACGGAACAAACTTTTTAAGGTACTTGGTATTTTCTCCGACAAGCAAAATCATTTGTTTTGCATTTGCCATTCTAATACGAAGCTGTGATTTGATTGATTCCTCCGCGCTAGTGTCCCGAGCACTGTTGATGTCATGGGCATCATAAAAATTGAAATCAATATCATCGTTACTCTTCCATGCCTGCATTATCCTGTAATAAGCGATATCGGTGTCACCGTCAAAGGCAACGTAAGTTTTGTTTTTGTAAGACATTGGTATTGGTTGGGGATAAGTAATAATTGACTCTACAAGTTTTCTTCGATACACTGATAGTATACAC
>JBBUIR010000030.1:0-5027 GCA_038055245.1 Patescibacteria group bacterium
TATATCACAAAATAATATCACTTACTACTTTTACTTTTGCTTTTTTTTCTTTTTGACACAAATAAACAACAAGCAAATCAACTTGCCACTCTTTTTCTTCATTCACATTTTTATTTAAAAGATAAGTTTGGATTGTCCGTGATAGTCTTTTTAATTTCCATGGATGCATGTTGTCTTCAGGTCTGTGTTCATATCTTTCATGAGAATCATTATAAGATTTTGGTATAAAAGTATTTAATGTTTCTCGTGAAACGCTTTTTACTTCAATAAAATACAGTTTACCATCTTTTTCAGCTATAATATCTATTTCACCCCATTTTTTAGTGTAATTACGGTCTAATATCAGAAAATTATGTTTCATGAGAAACTTAACGGCTATATTTTCACCAATTTCCCCTATCTTTTGTGTTTCTGAGGTAAATATTTTAGGCATTTTAGGTTTGTTTCATGTAAAACATATAAGAATGTGTTTCACGTGACAGATTTTACTTAATTTTATGTCTTTTATTAGAATATCCTTATTTTACAACGTATTTTTGATAAAATGGTCATAAAAGACAAAATTTTAACATGTCCTTTATAAACATTACCAACATAGTTATCCACAGTTTTTCATAAAATCCTTATAAAATAAGTTATAAGTAAAGGACAAGATAATTTAAATATTTTTTGTGCGGCTAGGGAGAATCGAACTCCCGTCTCATCCTTGGCAAGGACGTGTTCTACCACTAAACCATAACCGCAAATTAAAATATGCTCTATTATAATATTTTAATTAAAGTAATGCAATTTTTGAATTTAACCTTTGTTTTGAAAGCTATTTGTTAATTTATAAAAAAGGTGTAATATATGAATATTATTAGATAATTTTGCACCCGTAGTGAAATGGATATCATACCTGCCTTCGAAGCAGTCGTTGAGGGTTCGACTCCCCCCGGGTGCACCAAAACAAAAGTGGAACAAAATTTAAAAAAAATAATATTAAGGATTCCTAAAGAAGTTTCATATATAACGGACACGCTTGAGAAAGCTGGTTTTAAAGCCTATCTAGTTGGTGGTTGTGTTAGAGATCTTCTAATGGACAAGGAACCAAAAGATTGGGATATAACAACCAATGCTAAACCGGAGCAGATAATTGGTTTGTTTGAAAAAACTGTATATGAGAACACTTTTGGGACAGTAATGGTCATTCAAGAGAATGTTTCACAAGAAACATTACGACAAATAGAGGTTACTCCATATAGAATTGAGGCAGAATATAGTGATTTTAGACATCCAGATGAAGTAAAATTTAGCGATAATTTAGAAGATGATCTTAAAAGACGTGATTTTACAGTAAATGCCATGGCTTATAGAAATGTAAAAGACAACTCCAGCTTAACGGACATGTTTGGTGGCTTAAAGGACATCAAAGATAAAATATTAAAAACAGTAGGGGAACCGGATGACCGTTTTAAGGAAGATGCGCTTAGAATGCTTCGAGCTGTACGCATATCTTTACAACTTGGTTTTTCTGTGTCCTATGAAAGTGGTCAAAGTATTTCAAAAAATTCGAATTTAATAAAAAAAATATCACCTGAAAGAATTCGTGATGAATTTTCAAAAATAATTATGTCTTCAAATCCGTCTGTCGGAATTGTAATGCTTCAAAGATTTGGATTATTAAAAAATATAATTCCGGAACTGGAAGAGGGAATAGGATGTGAACAATTAGGCGAACATATTTATGATGTTTGGGACCACTTGCTTCATGCCTTACAACATTCGGCGGACAAAAATTGGCCTTTGGAGGTAAGGCTTGCCGCGCTTTTTCATGATATTGGAAAACCAAAGTCTCGAAGATTGGCGGAGACAAGCGGAGATATTCTTCGTCGCTCAAATATTATTTTGGCTGGACTGTCAAATAATTTATCAGGTCCTCGGATCTCTGGGTCCCTATCCCAGCCAGACTATGCTAAATTATTCGTCAGCTCTGCCAAGAAGAAATATACTTTCTATGGTCACGAAGTAATCGGCGCGCGAATGACGAAAAAAATAATGGAGCGATTAAAATTTTCCAGAAAAGAAATCGAACTGGTTGAAAAACTTATTCGTAATCATATGTTTTTTTCCGATACTGAATTGATTACGCTTTCGGCCGTACGAAGAATTATTACAAAAGTCGGCGCGGAAAATATTTGGCTCCTTATGAACGTGCGCGAATGCGATAGAGTGGGAATGAAAAAAAAAGAAGCGCCTTATCGTCTACGAAAATATTTTGCAATGATAGAAGAAGCACTGCATGATCCAATATCTGTCGGCCAGCTTAAAATTGATGGAGAATTTATGATAAAAGAGCTTGATATAAAACCAGGTCCACGAATGGGTTGGATTTTGCACGCACTTCTTGAAGAAGTTTTAGATGATCCAAAGAAAAATACAAAAGAACATCTTTCGGAATTGGTTAAATCATTAAATATTCTTGGTGATGCTGAATTGAGAACATTAGGCGAAAGGGGAAAAGAGAAAAAAGAAGAACTAGAAGAAAAAGAAATAGAAAAATTACATTCTAAGCATGGGGTGAGATAGAATTTTATTCTCTGCTTTTTTATGTAGTCTCACTAATAGAAAAATCTTCAAATTCATTTCTTGGCTCGTGCCATGCTATGGAAAAGTTTTCTACGGGAGAAAAAAGTGAAAAAAAATGACGTCCGCGTTTCAATTTTTTTATAAAAAAAAGAAGATTTTTTTCTTCTCCCTCTGCTATTACCTTTATACTGCCATCGCTTTTAAAAAAGGTGAGACCCTTGAGTCCGAGTCGGACTGCATGACGATTAATCCACAAGAGATCTTCATAATCTAAATTTCTACCGGACACCGTACTTTCTATACATTTAAGCATAAAAATTTTTTAGATAAATAGTATTAATACATTGACAGTATATATGATTTTATAACAAATGTCAAGTTTTTAATACACTTCTTGCTGATAGCAGGTTTCACAATAGATTATTTCGGGACGGTCGGGGGAGTATGAAGTCTCAAATTCATTTTTGCAGCCTTCTTTCATGCATTTTCGGTGCCAAAGTTTTCGTGGGTTGCGTTTTAACATTCTTTCTTTGTGTCGGCATTCGAAATCTTTATGCGGTAGGGGAATATTCATTCTTTTATAAAAATCAAATTCCGATTTTGTTATTCTAAAATTCTTTTTACAGTCTTCACACACCAAAATTTCTTTCAAAATACCTGCCCGCCCTCCCGCTTGATCGGGAGCAGGCGGGTCTTCAGAAACTTCTTCGATTGTTTCCGGCATGTCTTTTCCCTTTATTGTTTCTTTTCCATATGTTCCGGTCATTTGATTTTGCCAATTAAAACCTTTTTCTTTTGCTTCCTTTTCGGTCATTGGTATGTATTCTTGCGCTAAAGTTTCGTTATAACCGAAAGGAGAAATAGATGAAGGGAAAAAATCTCCATATACTCCTTCTTTTTTCATATTTTCTGTTATTTTTTCCTTTAGTTTTTCGTATTCTTCTTTTTCGTATTGTTTGTTTAATATGCAATACTTTTTCTTTTTTAATCCAATGCAACCAAAACAACTATCCGAGTTATTTATACTATCGCAATATTCTATATCACTGCAATATATAGCGTAAACAGAATGTTTTGCATTGTATGTTTTTAACGTTCCCATCATATCCAAATTAAGCTCTGGGTTGTAATATGTGTTGTTTAAATCATAAGAATCAATCGGACTTTCAGCATCATATATATATTTACAGTTTTTGGAATGTTCCGAATCAAAAGCGTATAAAGTGTTATGACAATTATACATATAATCTCCGATAGCCTTGTTGCATTTCACTTGATGCGCGAATTTTACTATAGCCTCCTTTTTAAATTTCTCGAATTCTTCCTTTGCTTTTTTTAATGCCGAGTGAGAAGAAAAGATTTCTTTCTTCTTATTTTCATATTCTTCTTTGGAAACAGGTTTGTTGAAAATATGGTAATTTTTATGTCTTAAATTTGTTGAAAAAATGCAATTTTGACAATCACGCAAGTTGAAACAGAAATAAAGATCCGTGCTTGTCTCACAATTTTCTGAAAAAAGACACTGATAACATTTTCGACAGTCTATGCAACCATAACAAAGTTCAGAATCTTGAACAAAATCGGAATCAACAACGAAACGGTTTCTGTATAAAAGCCTGCCATACATACAATCTTCATTTTTTTGCGCCGCAAATATTAAATAGCAATTTTTACTGTTTTCAACGTTGTTTCCATAATCACTATTTACCGAAGTTATATTAAGCAGGGAAATTCTAGGCACTTTATTTTTTAATTCTAAAAATTGTTCAAAAAAATGTTTGTTAGAATCATAATCTTGGCCGTAATCTAACGCATCCCAATCATCTCCCCACCAAATATGCTGATCATAGACAGGGAAGGGAGTGTTTTTCGGATACAGCGAAATTATTGGTTTTCCGCTTTTACTACAAGTCCTTTTATACAAAGTTCTTTCATTGCGAAAACAAAGTCTTCGCGCTACTCGACATTCCGGGCAGTAATTCGGCGCAGGAGCTTTCATTTTTTCATAAAAATTTAAGTCTTCCTCCGCTACTTCAAAATTTTTACTGCACATTTTGCAAATTTTTTGCATACATTAATAATAACATCAATTTTTAAATATGCTAGAATAAAAAAATGCGTATTGGAATTTTTGATTCGGGGTTGGGCGGGCTTATTATTGCGAAAGCAATACGAAAAGCTATGCCAGAATATGATTATGTATATTTAGGAGACACCAAAAGAGTGCCTTATGGCAACCGTTCACATGACGCCGTATTTGAATTTACTAAAGAGGCTGTGGAATATTTATTTAAAAAAGAAGATTGCGTACTTATTATCATTGCTTGCAACACATCTTCTGCAAGAGCGCTTCGAAGAATTCAGCAAGAATATTTACCTCATTATAATGCTACACGAAAACTAATGGGGGAATCAGAAAGAAAAGTGTTAGGTGTCTTGATACCAACAGCAGAAGAATG
>JBBUIR010000031.1:0-3460 GCA_038055245.1 Patescibacteria group bacterium
ACAATACAAGCTATCATCGACGGCGTCACGTCAATTGAGGGGAAGGGTATTGGTGGCCAAAAAACCACCTTCTACAAAGAATCGGAAATCAAAGAAAGGCTCAAAGATTTCCTATCTTTGCCCGAAGCTGACTCGGAGACGGGGGAAATTATTCATAACGGAGGAATCTTTACGCCTATCAACCGCTTGGTAAAGAAATTAGGGATTAGCGATAAAACAATACAAGATGTCATCGCCGGCGTCACTTTTTTTGAGGGGAGAAGCGCCAACGGACGTGCAACTACTTTTTACAAAGAATCGGAGATTAGAGAAAAATTGGAAAAATCAGGATATTTTATTCGCAAAAATATTATCTCTGAAAAACAACAAGCGGAAGAGCAAGAGCAAAAACTCAAAGAAAATTACGATAATTTTGTGAATGAAGTTGTTGAAGGTCAAACACTTGAAGCACAGGAATTCTGGAAGATTTTAAGTGTTTTTGGTTCCTCTAAGGCAATTGATATTCTCTATAAATATCGCTCAGAATTTACCGGTATCCCAATGGAGTACATAAAAAGTTCCCTTGCCAAACATCTAGGCGATTTTTTGATTATCAGAAATAATTTTCATATAGAAGATATCAATATCGCCATTCCATATCTGTCTGATAAAAATCTTCAAGACGCTTTGTTTGAAGTAATAAAAGAAAACTGTCTTTCCTATTATCATGAAAGGAAGCTTAAAAACAAATCTGCAGATGATAAAGAAATTATTACTAAATATATTGAATCAATCAAAAGCAAAACACTAAACTTTAACAATCAAGAGATTATCAAAATTATTGACCAAGTAGAAATATATTACCTGTCTATTCTTAATGATTTTGAAAAACCAAGGCATATTGTTGATGCCATAAAAGAAGATAGGCCGTTCCCAGACATAAATCAGATTTTAAATATCAAGGAAATAGCTGAAAAGAAAAAAATGCTTATCGGGGATGAAATGGGTATGGGCAAAAGCGCTTCAGCTGTTCTCTCAAAAGAATATCTCGGCGCAAAATTGGCGCTCGTTGTTGTCCCAAGCAACGTGGAATCCGTATGGCAAAAATATCTTTCTGATAAGATTTCTGAAGAAGGCGAACAAATTGGGTATTTTAAGGAAGGGGCAGCGCCACGAGTACTGATTGTTGAAGATATTAAATCACTTGAAGGCGCAAACCCAGATTCCTTTGACTATATTCTTATATCTCAAGAAAAAATGAACGAACAATATCTTGAAGAACTGCGAAAACTTGATTATGACATGCTTATTATTGACGAAATTCACAAACTTAAAAATATAGAAGAAGGAAAGCGCGCCCAACATATACTTGACTTAGCGGGGGATATGGAAGGAGAAAATAAATATCTCGTACTTCTTTCCGGGACTCCTGTGCCGAATAAGATAAAAGACGTGGCCATAACCCTAAAACTTTTTTACCCAGAAAAATTCAAGAGTATTAACAATAAAGATTTTACAGAAAGCATTATTAGAGGAGAGTTGATAGACCTTCGCAATCTTCTTGTCCCGCGAATGCAAATGAAGGCGCTTCGCGAAAGTGTTAATATGCCGGAGCTTAAAGAAGAGACCGCTATGGTAAAGTTATCCCCAGCAGAAGAAGAAATCTACAGAGTATTACTGGAAGACGATGAGCTGACGGCAGACCAGAAAATAATGGCATTTAGAATGTTCACAATGAATCCATCGTCTCTTGAAATTACACCGGATGTTGAGGGGTCAAAAGTCAATGTAGTTAAAGAGCACCTCAACAATGTTTTTCAGACAAAAAATAAGATTGTAATGTTTGTAAACAGTTATGTGAACGGAATAATCCGCGGGGAAAACAATATTGTTGAAAAATTTGACCTCTCGCCAGATATAATTATTAGAATTATTGATGGTTCTGCCACTAAAGGCGAAAGCGGTGAACGAGAAAAAATAGAAAAAGAATTAAAAGAGACAACTAAAAAAATACTGCTTGTTGTAAGCGGGCAAACTGCTGACGTTGGAGTAGATTTTTCCGCGGCTGAAGAAGTATTAATCTATAATGAACCGTGGACTGAATATGACAAAAAACAACAAATAGCCAGAGTATATCGTCCTGGCCTTAAACATGATCTTACGGTTACCACTTTTATTACTGAAGGGACGATTGAAGAGGGAATACGAGAACATATTAAATTAAAATATAATGCGGTACAAAAACTTCTTAAGGGGGTGCCAATTACTGATATTGAAAAAGATATTTTGAGAAAATCGGAGAAACAAGAAACTCCTGATATTGAAGGAGATATAGAGATTGCAAAAGAATGGTTAAGTTCCCCGCAAAATCAATTGCATAGATTTTTTAGACGAACAAAAGAAATTGGCGAAGAAAATTTTCATAAATTCCTCCTTGAGCATGGCGATGAGTACGCAGAATGTTACTTTGATGTTATGGGTCGGGGGTTCCAAGCAAATACCGGAAGAGTGGTTGGATCAATTTTTGAGCGTTTTTCAAAAGAGAATGAGCGCAAATCGTCAAATATTAAAATTTTAGACATTGCTTCTGGCCCAGAAATGTTGAAAAAACACACATCAGATAAACTATCCGACAAAATAATAAGCATTGACGCAAATAAATATCATTTTTTGAATAAAGACGATAAAGCGTTAAATACTAGTTCTAAAGGGAAAATTGTTGTTGGTGGGTTTACAAAATTACCATTTAAAAAAGGAACATTTGAGTACGCTAATCTTTCTCTAGCCCTTCATTATTCTCGCTTTATTCCTTCTAGGGGTGAATACGAACGACTGGCTGTTCTTTCAGAAATGAATCGTGTTATGAAAAAAGGCGGACGTGCTGTTATAAATCTCATATATTCTTTACAGTTAAAAGATCAAGAAAAATTTAAGGCGATTGCGGGGAAAGTAGGTTTTTCGGTCATTGATAATTATACCGGAGAGATTTCTTCGGGATTTAACTACAAATCACACTGCATTGTTCTTGAAAAAGTAGACAATATTGACAACAACCCCACTAATTTAGTGGAACAAATTGGCAAAGAGAATCTTGATGGACTCAAACTTCAGTGGAGTGGAATTTCGTCGTTAAAAAACAGTAAACATATTATTAATGAGTTTGTCATGAATAATCAAAAGATACCAATTACGTTCAACAAAGAAGACCAGAAAATATTTGATGAAGAAAAATCCATAATAAAAGAAGGAGAAAAATTGATTGAAGAATACGGCTCAATTAAGGCTATACCAAAAAATAAAATAATAGGTGGTTTTTTGAAAATCTTTTACGGTGGTAGATATAGACTTTTGAAAAAATCTGAAATAATTGACGATTTTGTGAATATTAGATAAATTAACATCCGCGACGTCATTTTGTTCCCGACGATGCGGCCGAGGGGATAATTCCTTTACATAACCTTCAGAATTTTGTATATTCCGC
>JBBUIR010000032.1:0-3115 GCA_038055245.1 Patescibacteria group bacterium
TTCGCCCTCGGAGTCATAAGGACAGGGGACCCACGACTCTTAAAATTTTTATTTCTGCGATTTTTATAAAATCATGGCTTTTGCAAGAGTTTATTCAGCACAAGTAAACCTCCTTTCTGGACAAATCGTAACGATTGAAGTTGATTTATCGCGCGGGTTGCATACTTTTAATGTAGTAGGTCTTCCAGATAATTCCGTGAATGAATCCAAAGATAGAGTAAGTTCAGCTATAAAAAATTCCGGATTCAAATCTCCTAAAGCTAAAAACCAAAAAATTATTGTTTCTCTTTCGCCGGCCGATTTAAAAAAAGAAGGGCCGTTTTTTGATCTTGCTATTGCGTTGTCATACTTACTTGCGTCAGATGATTTGAAATTTGATTCAGAAAAAAAGATTTTCCTGGGAGAACTTGGGCTTGATGGAACACTAAGACGCATCAGGGGCGCGTTGCCACTTGTAATGGAAGCTAAACGTGCTGGGTATAAAGAAATTTATTTGCCAAAAGAAAATGCAGTCGAAGCGGCATTAGTTGAAGGAATAAAAATTTTTGGCGCGAATAATTTAAAAGAAGTAGTAGAACACATTTCTGAGAAAAAAGGAGAAAAAGAAAATAAAAAAATAAAAGTTCAACCAAAAACAGAAATAGAATATAAAAAAGAAAGAAAAAATTCTAACTTTTCTGATATTAAAGGACAAGAAGGCGCAAAAAGAGGACTTGAAATAGCGGCTGCTGGCGGACATAACATCGCTATGTATGGTCCGCCCGGCACAGGTAAAACAATGCTCGCGCGGGCTTTCTCTCAATTGTTGCCAGATTTAAGTCTTGAAGAAGTGTTGGAAATTACCGGTATACATTCCGTTGCCGGAGCAACGCGAGGAGAATTAATTTCTACTCCTCCATTTAGATCTCCTCATCATACTTCCTCTTATGTATCAATCATCGGAGGAGGAACTTATCCAAAACCCGGAGAGGTGACACTTGCTCATAGAGGTGTTTTATTTTTAGATGAATTTCCGGAGTTTGAGAAGAGAGTGATAGAATCATTGCGACAACCGCTTGAAGACAATGTTGTTTCTATTTCTAGGGCAAAGGGTTCTGCCATTTTCCCATCAAATTTTATATTAGTTGCGGCGATGAATCCTTGTCCATGCGGGAATGCAGGAAACAAACAAAAAGCTTGTATTTGCAGACCCTCTGATTTAGACAGGTATAAAAGAAAATTATCAGGACCAATAATAGATCGTATTGATCTTTGGGTTTCTGTCGGTAATGTTGATTATAAAAAATTAGGAGAATTAGGAGACGGAGAGAAAAGTGAAAATATAAAATACAGGATAACAAATGCGCGTGAAGTGCAGAAAAAAAGATTTGAAAAATTTAAAAGAAATATAAAAACAAATAGTGAGATGAATGTGAAAGATTTGTCTGGTATGGTAAAGTTAAATGAAGGAGTGAGAAATTTATTAGACGACAGCGCTGAACGTTTGGCGCTTTCTGCCCGGGCATATCACCGAGTTATCAAAATTGCCCGCACCATCGCCGACTTGGAAAACTCCGAAGAAATTAATTCAAACCATATACTTGAGGCAATACAATATAGACCGAAAGTAAACACTTAAAAAGAGTTGTAGTATTTCGAATAATTTGATATTCTTGAATATATGGCTATTGATTGGACAAAAATATATAAAGCATACAAAGGCCTTTGGGTTGCTTTTTTAGACGATGAAAAAACAGTTGTCGGAAGCGGCAAAACCTTAAAAGAAGCTTTACTAAAGGCACAGAAAAAAGGATATAATTCTCCTATTGTAAGCAGGATGCCTATTAATTTAGATGTATATGTTGGAAGTTTATGAAATTCAATTACAAAAGATATGATTCAAACACACTTAGACCTGTTATACCAATTAAATTAAAAAATGGTGATTCTAATATTTTTTACGCAGTTCTTGTTGATTCAGGAGCTGATCTTTGTATATTTGATGCAGAAATAGGAGAAGCGTTGGGAATTAATGTAAAAAATGGAGAGAAAAAAGAAGTTTTTGGTGTTGGAGGAAAGGTATCAATCTTCTTTCTTCATAAAGTTGAAATTGAGGTAGGGGGTTAGAGTTATAAGATTAATGCAGGTTTTATGCCTGACGTTGCGGGAAGAGTTATGCCCTATGGACTTGTTGGGCAGAAAGGATTTTTTGATAATTTTATTGTAAAATTTGATCTATTAAAAGAGGAAATTGATTTAAAGACAAGGAGTTAAGATTTTGATATAAGAATACTAAAAAATAATGGGTATATTGATATAAAGATATGCAAAATAACATTTTTAGAATCCATGGTATCTTAGATTTTTTAGGGATAATTTCTTTTTTTCTGGGAATATATTTAAATAATTGGACATTAATTATTATTGGAGGAATAATTTTGATTTCTTTGGATATTGTATCAATATTTTTGGGTGCTTTGAAACCATTATTCCCGATAATTTTTGCATTTATTTTAGGGATTACTATGAATCCTTGGTGGTACGGAGTTTTTTCGTCAGTTGCAATTTTTTCTATCTTTAATATATCAACTGACTTAAAAAAAATTATAAAAGGAGCAAATTAATATTATATTTGAATCAAAAAACCCGCCACTCGGCGGGTTTTTTGATTCTTTTATCTCGAGATAAAAGATTATGCAACTGAATCTTTCAAAGCTTTTGCAGCTCGGAATTTTGGAACTTTCTTTGCAGCTACTTTTACTTGCTCTCCAGTCTTTGGATTGCGAGCCATTCTAGCAGCGCGCGCTTTTACGGAAAAGATTCCGAAACCAGCGATTGATACTTCACCACCTTTTTTCATGGTGCCAATGATAGCGTCAAACAAACTGTCAACGATTTCTTCAGCTTGTACCTTTGTACCACCAAGCTTTCCATGTACCAACTCAGCTAATGCTTGTTTATTCATATTTTTAAAGGTTATTTTTATAATGCTTTCGACCATTACTTATATAAATACTATCTATACATTATATATCAAGGGTTTTTTAAGGCAAGTGTTTAAAAAATCTTTAAAATATGACCTTTTTAAGATTTTCTATCTAGCGTATTCTATAATTCTAGTCTCTCGTATCATTGT
>JBBUIR010000033.1:0-4063 GCA_038055245.1 Patescibacteria group bacterium
TTGCAGATTTACCGTCATCAACAAAAATTCTTCCAGAAAAAGCAATAATGCGACCGCTTGAATCAGAAATCGGAAACATAATTCTTCCGCGAAATCTATCATAAAATCCCTGCCCGCCCGCTGGCGTGGCCTTTTCCGTTTTCTTTGCCAAACCTGCTTTTTCAATTTCTATATCAGTAAAATTTTTACTCTTTAGATAATTATATAATTCACGCCAGTCATTTTTTATAAATCCAATTCTAAAATCTTTTATTGTTTTGTCTTCTAATCCCCTGTCTTTTAGATACTTAAGAACTTCTTTATTTTCTACCAAGTTTTTTTCAAAAAATTTAGTAGATTCTTCCATAGCTCTGTATAATTTTTCTTTTTCTCCTTCTTTTTCTTTACTAAATCCTACAAGCGAAACTCCAGCTTTTTCGGCTAAGATTTTTAATGCGCCTTTAAAATCAAGTCCTTCAAATTCTTCTATAAAAGTAAATATGTCTCCTTTGGCAGCACAACCAAAGCAATAATAACTGCCACGGTCAGGTGACACAAAAAAGGACGGGGTCTTTTCATTATGAAAAGGACACTTAGCTTTAAAATTAGCGCCTGCCCGATCTAATTTTATGTATGAAGAGACTACTTCTTCGATTGAAAGCCTCTCCTTGATTTGTTCTACCGGTGAATTCATTAAATTAATTTTTTAAATTTTATAATATTTCAATGATTTTCCAATTGTTCTTATATTTTTGGGCAAAATCTTTATCTTGTTTTTCGGGTTTAAAACAACGAACATTGCTATCAACAAGCGGTGTGTTTTTAAGTGTTAATGTTGCAATTAATCCTCGTCTTGATAACTCAGCGGCAACAAAAAAATTTCCAGAAACACCTGTAATAGTATAATCTTGCTTTTTATTTTTTTTCTTTTCCACTTTTTCGCTTGACATATGTTTTTAATTTGCTATACTTTGAACATCCTTACGAAAGAGACCCTTGTGTGGTTTGTCCACATCGGGGACTTTTTCTTTTTATATATCCTTTTTCTTAAGAATATTTTTTTGGTCAGCAATATAAGATATTTTTACCCCTGTTCTTTTTAATAAAATCGAACATTTTTCAGTTTCATATGGAGACAAAATAAATCCTATTTTATTTTTTTCTTTTAAGAATTTTACAAGCGGAGCATAATCTCCATCACTGGAAACTAAAATTGCTTTATAAAATTTGTTCTCATAAGCATTTTGCATAGCATAAACAACAATATCTGCATCACAATTACCTTTAGCTTTTCCATCACCATCAAAAATAACTTCTTTAAAAATGAGAGTATATCCTTGTTCCTGTAATTTTAGATATAAATCTTTGTATTTAGGAATTAAACCTAAAAATAAATACGCATGCTCTATTCCATATTTTTCTTTTAACCAAACTCTAAAACGTCCATAATCAAATTCCCAGTCTAAAGTTTCTATACCTTTATGTAGATTAGCTCCATCTATATATGCAACATTGTTTTCATTTTTTTTCATAGGTCAACTTTAACATATTGCTTTATTTTGTTATACTATACCAATAACATTTGTAAATAGAAGGGGGTGAGGACGCGAGAGTCCAAGATAGGTTGCTATTGCGTCTCGTCAAAACATAGCATAAATCCTAGTCCCCTTTTGTTTATAAATTTTGTTTATTAAGAACTACTCTTCTCGATGAGTATGTTTTTATTCCTCTTCTGGTAAAATTACCCTACTTTTAAACCCAGTTCCAGCTGGAATCAATCGCCCAATAATGACATTCTCTTTTAATCCTCTCAAAGAATCAATCCCGCCTTTAATTGCATTTTCTATGAGAACACGATTAGTATTTTGGAATGACGCGGCAGAAAGCCAACTTTTGGTACGAAGGGATACTTCAGTGATACCAAGTACTATTATTTCCGCTTTCGCTTCTTGTTGTTTTAATTTATTAACTCTATTATTTTCTTCAATAAATGCCGTATTCTCAACAATATCGCCGATAGAAAAATTAGTTTCACCTGTGTCTTTTATTTTTCTTCGTGAAAACATTTGACGAATAATTATTTCGGTATGTTTTCTGGAAATTGAAGCGCTTTGTAGTTCATAGACTTTATTTATTTCTCGAATTATATATTCTTCAACCATTTCTTTATTTCCAAACTCAAATATTTCAGCAATATCTGCCGACCCATCGGTTAGAAGCTCGCCTTTCTTTACCCTTTGACCCACTTTTACTATCGGTGTTCTACGAAATGGAACAGCATATTCTACTTCATTAGACTTATTATTTTTTACTTCAACATCAGAAAGCACTTTAATTATTTTTTCTTTTCCATCTTTATCTTTTATTTCATAAATTTCTCCATTAGTTCGAGAAATTATTGCTGGATTTTTTGGAATTCTTCTTTCAAAAATTTCTTCAATACGAGGCAATCCTGTGGTTATGTCTGTACCAGCAACACCTCCGGCATGAAATGTGCGTAATGTAAGCTGAGTTCCTGGTTCTCCTATGGCTTGAGCCGCTATAATACCAACTGCTTCCCCCAAATCAACAAGATGATTCCTTCCCAAATCTAATCCATAACACATTTGACAGAGACCATGAGTAGTACGACATGTTAATGGAGAACGAACAAACACTTCTTCAAAACCTGCCCCTTCAATATTGTAAGCCTCCTCTTTAGTAACCAAAAATCCTTTCTTATAAATCACCTTTTCATTTTTATCTTTAAGATCACCTGCTAACACGCGTCCACGAATATTTTTTGAAAGTGGAATTTCAATTCCAGAAATATTTTCTCTGCTTACTATTTTGCCTTCTTTTGTGCCGCAATCTTCTTCAGTTATAACCACATCTTGCGCAACGTCAACCAAGCGACGTGTGAGATACCCAGCTTTAGCAGTATTTAGAGCGGTATCTGAAGCACCTTTACGAGCACCGTGAGTGGTAACGAAATATTCTATTGGAGAAAGGCCTTCATGATAAGAAGGTATAATCGGAAACTCTAATGTCCTACCTTGGTTATTTTGAATAAGTCCCTTCATTCCGGTCATCTGAACCAATTGCCCCATTGAACCCCTGGCTCCGGAAGTGAGTAAATCAAAAGCCGAGCCGTTCTTGTCCAAAGACTGCGGCAATATTTTTTCCAGTTCTTTTTTGACATATGTCCAGATTTCAATAACTTTCTGATATCTCTCCTCTTCTGAAAGAAGGCCTTCACTCCACTCAGAAATTATTCTTTCTTCCTGTTTTCTCCCCTCCTCAACTATTTTTGTTTTTTCTTTTGGCACTTTTATATTGTCCAGCCCCCAAGTCGTGCCGGAAATAGTTGAGTAATGAAAACCAAAATTCTTTATTTTATCCAAGATAGGAGGAGTTTCATCCACTCCATAATGCATAATTAATTCATCTACTAAGGATGACAATCTCTTTACACCCATTTCATCACTCACATAAGAAAAATCATTTGGTAAAATACTATTGAAAAGAAGTTTACCCACTGATGTTTCAAAAATTCCTCCGTCAAATTTATTATATTTATGAGTGTTTGTTGCTAAAACTTTTATTTTAGCTCTTAAAGATACAACACCATACCCATAGGCAGTAATGGCTGTGTTTGGACTTGAAAAATATTTACCTTCTCCTTTTTCACCATCAACTGATTTTGTCATCCAATAAGATCCTAATACGATATCTCGGCTTGGGTGCACTATTGGCTCTCCATTCTGAGGTTTTAACAAATTTTTATTTGCTGCCATTAATTCCCTGGCTTCTGATTGAGCTTCTTCCAAAAGAGGAACATAAACTGCCATTTGGTCTCCATCGAAGTCGGCGTTGAAAGCAGCGCAGACAAGCGGGTGCACTTGAATAGCATTTCCTTCAATAAGAATCGGGTTAAAAGCTTGAATACCTAAACGATGAAGTGTCGGCGCGCGATTCAAAAGAACATATTTTCCTTGGATTACTTCTTCCAGCATTGCCCAAACTTCCGGTGTACGTTCTTCTATTAATTTATTTGCTCCACGAATATTAAATGCTAATTCAGCCTGTAAAATTTTAGAAATCA